>NZ_LR736290.1:0-183727 GCF_902652675.1 Bartonella refiksaydamii | reverse complement strand
AGCGATCACGCCGTTGTGCCGGATAAAGCTTCTTTGCCTTTTCTTCTCCCTCACGTGCTAAAACCACAACCGCTTTGGAAACTTGCGCCTTAAAACGACGCCGCAAAGCCCGCTCTGAAGGGACAGGCGCCCAACCTTTCTCCTGCGCAACCGAAACCATCCGCCGATAACATGCCGAAAATGCAGGGCGAGAGGGGCGCAAATAATCCGAACAAAAAACCTCCCACGCCCCCTCATGACACGGCGCAAATTGCGAAACATTCTCCTCACCATAACAAGGTGCTAAGGCTGCCAACCAATCAGAACGCTCATACCCTTCAACCATCTGCCGCCAATTAAAAAGCGACATCCGGCTCACACCAAATTGCACCGCACTCAAACTTGCCGCATCATGCACCCCCATACCGCCATGGAGCAAATCTTCCCAAAAACAAAGCGCCTTCAAACGCTCTTCACAGCGCTTTTTATGCGCCTTTGAAAGCCCCTCATAACGCACCCAAAGCGCTTCTGTTTGTCTCGTCAGCTCTGCCTTTTGCAAAACATCAACACCACCCGCCCGCACCAACAATGCCGCCTGCGCCCCCTCCGGTAATAAGGAAATGTGAACCTCTACAACAGGTCGAGAAACCCCTTTAACTTTACGTGTCAAACCACTTTGATGTCGCCATTTCGTCGATAAAATCCTACGAAATCCACTTTTGCTCTTTGGCAACCCTGGCAAAGCTGCCTCAGCCAATTCGGCAATACGAAACCATTCCTTCATGGCTGCCCCCTTTTAATGCGAACCGGTGTTGCGCGCATGAGTTTCAATCGCGCTGCAATCTCCCGCTGTTCCTGCTGCAACCGTGCAATCTCTGCTAACCGCGCCTCATCCCCTTGCAACAGCAATAAACCATCTTCACTCACCACCTCATCCCAGAGCCGCCTCTGTCGCCCGCACAAATGCCTTAAATCGTGGTAGGGAAATATCAACCTGCTTACTTTCCGCAACATACGCATCCAAACTGGCCTTACTTAAACACCCAATCCCTAAATAATGCGCCATACGCTCTGCAATCACACTGCGCTCTACCCGGCATTCTCTCAAAGCCCGCGCCATGGCACGCTTAATGCGTGAGCGAAACCGCCCTAAATCAATCTGCGCAACGGGTTCACGGCAGGGAAAAACCGGCTTTTGGAAAAAATCAAGCTGCCCGCAACCATACCTCTTCATGCCTGCTTCTCCCCACGTTCTCTTGCAAGATAATCACAAAACCGCGCCTTTGTCTGCGCATCTGCTCTCTGCCACACCCCTAATAACTGAGCAAAAATCCGTTCCTGCTCATTAATTTGTGGGCTTATATTAACGCCATTGACCAAATCAACAGCCCGCCGTAAATCCCCCTCAACCTGTTGCAAAGCAATTGCCACCCGCCGCTGCGCAACCGGCTCCATCTTCGCTAATTTTAACAACTGCGCTTGATTATCTGCCAACGCCGTCCCCCGCAAAACAGAGCGCAACTCCGGCTGTAAATACTTGGAAATACGATTGAGGAGTTTCACCGATTCCTTCGATAAACCAATACGATCTGCTACATGTTTGGCAAAGTGCAAATTTTGCACTTTGCCATTTAAGTCACCATCATTTGGCAAAGGTGCAACTTGCACCTTTGCCACTTTATCCCCTTCACACTCGATTTTATTGTGATCTGAAGTTGCATTGCTGTCCCTTTGAGCAATTGGAACAACTTGTCCCAATTGCTCACCACCGATCAAAGGGTAATGTTTACCCTTTGATTTTCTGTCGCCACCAACCTTAATCTCCCCATACTTCTTTTCCCACAATTCGCGGTAAGTCTGGACAAAAAGCGCACGGTCAATAACAGACAATTCATTGCGAAAGAGGTTTTCAGCCACTTCTAAAAGCGCAGCATTATCCTTATCGGCCTGCACCACAACGGCATCAATATCACTATACCCCAAAAGCTCCGCAGCACGAAGCCGATGTGCACCAGCTATAAGCGTATAATTACCCTCTTTAGCATTGGGGGTATGGCGCACCGTAATGGGATTCATCAATCCCTCCCGCGCCATCGATTGTGCAAGCGCCTTGGCATGCTCATCATCCACAGGGCGAATACGCTCCGGCACCACAATCACATCAAGAGCAAGCTTTTGAAACTGTGCCATCACGCCGCCGCCTTTCTGATCTCTTTAAAGAATAAATCCATCGCACGCCCCGCCCATCTTCGATAAGCTTTCGCAAAAACTGGTTCCATTAACCGCCGGTTAATGGTACGCAAAGAACGAGCAACAGCAGTGCGTTCACGCTCTTGCATGGCAACAAGACGCCGCCGCGGCACCTCAAACTGATAATGCAAGATATGAATAACAATCTGTCGAGCTAACGCCGCATCAAATAAGCAATGCGGAGGGTCAATAATATACCGGATTGGCAGATGCTTAAATCCACTACTCACGGCTTTTAAAGAACAGGCAAGCATAGCTTCCAAACGTTCAACTTCTGAATAAGGATTAACGATATCGCTTCTGGCTTCTGGGGTCCATAAATTACAAGCAGCAACCATAACCACCCCCTATAAAAACAATATGACCACCCCCTAATCGCCAAAACCAACCCATCCAAACAGCTGTTCTATGATGCAACTCTCTGCAATTTATCTTGCCCATTTCGTATTGATCTTTAGACATTGATAAACCTTTTTATCTTATGGTATTTAAATTCATGGCAAATGCGTAAAAACGCAAAGCCGTGTAACGAAGTTCAAGCAGCATTACCACGCAATGCGGAATGCTTTATCGAATCCGTATTGGCATGTTTTGCTGCTTTAAAAATACGACGGCGACTTTTGGGGTAGCGGTCGTAGAACACTTGCTCGACGGGCAAACCGATAAAATCGGCAATAGCGCGTTCGGCTTTCTCGTTGGTCCGTGTCCAGATATGTTGAACACTGGATGACGAGAGTTGATAAGCTTTCGCGAGCTCCGCCAAGGTCATATTACGGCGGCGTAGCTCAGCTAAAATACTATGGCGATCCCATTTTTGTGTGGTTGTCATAACTTCGCTCCTGCTTTAAACGGATGCTCCCACATCCGTTTTTTGTGGGGTTATGTAAAATATCTGCCCTCTATATCGGGCGGTAATTAGATGTATAATGCCAAATTCGGCTTTTGTAAATACCGAAAATGGATTTGGAGTGATTTTTTTGGCACGCCCTGAAAAAGAACCACAAACAGAACTCGCAAAACGATTGCGCGAAGTACGGCTTACCCTTGGTTTCACAGAGCGCAAACAATTTGCTAAACATTTTGAAATTCCCGAAACGACTATGCGCAATTATGAAACGGGTTTGCAAGAACCCCCTGCATCTATAATGCGAATATATAAAGATCGCTGTGGAATATCCTTAGACTGGCTCGTTACCGGTGAAGGTGAAATGTTTAGTGACATGGCAAAAGCGAAAGCAGCAGGCTTTAAACCACAAACTATCCCTACTGGTCTCATGAAAAAACTTGGTCGTGTAGCTTATACAACCTATCGCGATGAAAACATAAAACTCCCCCCTGAAGATATAGCGGAATTAGCGGCAGAGCTTTGTATAAAGTTGCAAGAGCTTGTTCAAGACATCAACGACATGGAAGAGGTCGAAGCGACTTTCCCTCTTCTTAAAATTCATTTAAAGCGTCAAATAGAGGCTGAAAAAGAACACTCCAAAGCTGCACAAAATTCGGCTTAATGCTACTTTAAGATGAATGGGGGAATCTCTTTACGTTTTAAAATCCCGTAACTTAAAACAAACCTCAATATGAATAAGGAGCATTTTTGGCACGCCCTAAAAAAGAACCTAAAACAGAACTAGCAAAGCGGCTATGTGAAGTGCGACGCGCCCTTGGTTTCACGGAGCGCAAGCAATTTGCTGAACATCTTGCAGCACCTGAAAGTACTATGTGTAATTATGAAACTGGCTTGCGAGAACCACCTGTATCAATGTTGGTAATTTACAAAAATGTTTGCGGTATATCTGTGGAATGGCTAGCTACAGGTGAAGGCGAAATGTTTACAGACATGGAAAAGGCGAAAGCAGCGGGTTTTAAACCACAAACTATCCCTGCTGGACTCATGAAAAAGCTCGGTCGCGTGGCTTATACAACCTATCGCGATGCAAATATAAAAATCCCCCCTGAAGATATAGCGGAACTCGCGGCGGAACTTTGTATAAAGTTGCAAGAGCTTGTTCAAGACATCAACGACACGGAAGAAGTCGAGCTTATTTTGCCTCTTTTAAAACTGCATTTAAAGCGTCAAATAGAAGCTAAAAATGCACATCCAGAAACTAAATAAGATACAGCTTAATACCCCTTTAATATGAAAAATCGATATGAAAATCTTTTTACATTAATAAATTAATATAATACATTGATAAATAATATTTTATTATCTTCTTTTTGAGATTTCCACGCATATATGGAAATCTTTTTTGCTTTTTTGGTTATTTTTGGCTGATTTTGGAGTCAATTGAACTTTTGGAGTGTTTTTTTCAAAGGGTCTTCAAAGGCGGTTTTCTGGGCTTTCACAGACTTTTCAAAATTTTTCACAGGGTTTTCAAAGACCTTTCAAAGCCTTCTTTCATTTTCACCATGAAAACGCACTTTTTTCTGATTTTCGCTCTTTTTTACAATTTTAGGTGTCAAAATCTATTTTGACAAAACGCGCATTTAATGCTAAATTTTATACATAAAAACAACAAATTACCACGTATTCCTACCTAATCCCACCTCTTCCCACTTAGTATAAAACCTACTGTCAAACTACAATCATAAACATGATAAATGCTCTTCGCCACTTTACCGACTCATCTGTTTTAATCCCACCAATAGCACGCACACTTATTGACCATGCTAAAACCCTCAAAGCATCTTTCAATACAGGAAAAATTCAAAACCTTTCGTTAGTAAAACACGAGCAATGATTTTTGAAAAACCGTCCACACGAACCCGTGTTTCATTTTATATCGGTATGCGTTAGCTTCGTGGGAACGCGATCATGTTAACAAGCTCAAAAATGCAGTTCTGTTATAGCTAAACTATCACCGACACAGCACGTATATTATCACGTTTTATGAATATTATCATAATACGCACAACAGCACATTACCGGATGCTCGAATTAGTACAATATGCCTAGATTCTTACTACTCATGCTCTCACAGATGATGCACATCTTTGCCAAATTCTAGCAGATATCCTAACCTATAAAGAACATCGTTGACCAATCACCGGCAAAACATTTGCTTGGATGAGAGATGACAATAACTCTCTTTAATTTTTACTTACACCTTGCTACATGAAAAGGCAATGAAACACAAGAAAAATACGTTAACTTGGCACGCGAACGCAGAGCTAATATTACGCTCACAAACAATCTTCAAGAAGCTGCCAAAGATGTTGATTGCATTATAACCAACACATGCTCTCCCATGGGGCAAGAATTTCACGCCTGTAGTCATTTTATTTTCCAGCCTCCAAGTTAATGAAGCTTTAATGAAATTAGCTAAACCCTACGCCCTCTTTATGCATTGTCTACCTCCTCATCGTAGTGAAGAAGTTGTAGATTTGTGACCAATGGACCGCTTTCTGTTGTTTTCGACGAAGCTGAAAATCGTCCTCATGCTCAAAAAGCAATTTTTTCTTGGTGTTTACAAGATGCATTTTTCTCTCCACAATAGCCTGCCAAAACAAATCATATAAAAGGCGAAGATATGAGTGAAGAAGGTAAAAAAACTAAAAATGAAGACTCTCTTAACAATATCTGCTTGAGTGGGGATGATGTTGTTATTCCCTTTCAAGTCGAAGAACTTGATATCCGTGGGCGTGTCGTACAACTTGGAGAAACTTTAAATTCTATTCTCACAAGACATCAATATCCTGAACCAGTTTCTTACCTTCTAGCAGAAGCTTTAATTTTAACCGTTCTTCTTGGAACCTCTCTGAAACTTAAGGGAAAATTTATTTTACAAACCCATACCAACGGGCCGGTTAATATGTTAGTGTGTGATTTCTCTCCTCCTTCTAGTCTACGCGGTTATGCTCGTTTTGATAAAGAACTGTTAGCACAAGCAATAGCTAATGATCAAATATCTTCAGCAACTCTCTTGGGAAGAGGTACTTTAGCCTTTACCATCAACCAAGGTGCACACACACAACCCTATCAGGGGATAGTTGCATTAGAGGGAGAAAATTTACAAGAAGCTTCCCATACCTATTTTGATCAATCGGAACAAATTCCTACCGATATTCATTTGGCAGTTGCTGTATTAATCAATCGAGACCAACAAGGAAAACCAAAAAAAAGCTGGCGGGCAGGAGGCATTTTGGCCCAACTTTTACCTCAAGAATCGTTTCATTATAAAGTATATGAACCCAATAAAAAACGAGAAGAAATCAAAACGCATGATCGGCTTGAAAACCAATGGCAAGAAGCCAAAGCACTGATGGCTACCATTGAGAGTGCAGAATTGACAGATCCCCAAGTCGGCAGTAAACAGCTATTGTTCCGTCTTTTTCATGAACAAGGTGTTAGAGTTTTTAATCCTTTTTCTCTTGTAGATCAGTGCTCTTGTTCACGCGAAAAAATTAAAAAAATACTGGAAGGCTTTCCCACTGATGAACATAACAAAATGGTTAAAAACAAATATATTTCAGTTACATGTGAGTTTTGTTCAACAACGTATCGTTTTAAACCGCAAGAATTTTCTGAAACAAAAATGTGACCCAATATTCCTCACAAAAAAGAAAATGTTGATTGCAGCTAAAACCCTTTTTATTACATAACTGAAACTTAATAACAGTTAACATCAACCGTTAAAACATTTTGTGTATCTCGCTCTTTTATTGCCTACACAATCATACGCTTGTTCAAATCAGTATTCATACTATATGCTGTTTATAAAAATAGCTCTTATGAACTCATCTTCATGCGAGAACAGGCACAGTACCATAGATAGTAAATACAATGAGAACGCTAGTCTGTTATTTTATAAACAGAAGAATGGTAGTAATACATCTTTGTTATCGTACATACCCCCAAGAAAAAAGCGAAGACAAAATATTGTGATTTTGATAACACACATAACACCTTAAAATCCCAATATGCTGCTATGCTAACCAAAATAATCAAAAATAAAGCTAGCAAACAAACGTTTAATTGCTTAAGAAAAAACGGAATCTTTCAAAACCCCTGTAGTACTTTGGATAATCTTGATACGATTATTTATTCTACAAATGTTTTCTGGTGATAACAGCAATCCTCTTATAAAATGACTTGAGTAGAATTGCTGTCTGTAAAAATTGGACGCAATGGCGCAAATATCATGATACAACTTTGCGCTCTCACATCCTCCTAAGACAATATAGCTTGCAAAATACTATAGCTGATAAAATCAATATTAAATCCGAAATGGACAAAATAATATCATCCCTCTTTTCTTGGTAAAAAACGGCGCAACCAAATATAAAGTGCACCTCCCCCACCATGCTGGCGAGCCGCTTGCTCAAATGCATGAACATAATATCGGAAAGCCGGTGTTGATAACCAATGAGGAACAAACTTATACAAAGCACCATCGCTCCCAAGAGATTTTCCTTTTCCTGTAATTACAAGTACATAACGTAATCCACTTTGCTGAGATGATTGGAGAAACTTTTTTAAGAAAAAATAAGCTTCTTCTTGCCCATACCCATGAAGATCAAGACGCGCCTCAAGTGGATAATGACCTCTGGCAATTTTACGATGTACAATATGATCAAAGAAACGGATATTATGTGCTTGTGCAACCGTTCCCTTTTCTCTTTTAATCTCTGTCGATCCCTGTTGGTCTCTCTGCAACAATGAAAAGATTGGGGTTATTTGCTGTTTTTTACTGCCAATATTTACAATACCTTTTGCAGCAGAAGAATGAAGCTTATCATGAAGCGGAATTGTAGTACGACAAACCATCTCCCATAAAAGACGATCTTGTGAAATTAATAAATCCCTTTTTTGTCTCCATTCATCCGTAGACATTTCAATCTTCAATCTCTTGTAAATCTTATTTATATGATCTTATGAAAAAAGAGATTTTAATTTTCATCTTCTGTTGCCAAAAGTTTCCAGTTTGGATCCGACGATAAGCTATTGCGGACAAAAGTCCAAACATCCCTAATTTCTACAATAGCATCAGGATCTCCGTCTATACGCTCTCCTTGCTCATTATAGGTTACAGAAATCATTTCACTGATAATCCTCACAGTCAAAAATTCGTCTTTGTCTTGTATTGCTGCTGAGACAAACTCAATCTTATTAATTCCAACAAAAGTAAATTGGATTCTTTCATTGTTGTTTTCGCGTTTTTCAATGGCAGCACAAAAACTCTCAAAAATATCCTGAGAAAGTAGCCTTTTAAGTTGATCGCGATCACCTTTAGCAAAAGCTGTTACGATCATTTCATAAGCAATTTGAGCACCTTTGATAAAAAACTGAGGAGAAAAATGAGGATCAATTTTGTAAAGCGCCCGCAAACCTTCATTCAGTGCACTTCCTTCTGGTGAAATAGCGTCAATTTCACTAAAATCGCTCTTCTGTGAAGAGCCTTGATGAGGGAACGAAACAATATTTTCAACCGTTTCTGTCTCAATCTGTTTTTTAGAACGACGTGAATAAGGATCAAGGGGAGGCTTTTCAAAACCAATCCGTTTTCCTAATACATTACGGAGTTGCACAAAAACGACAACCATAATAACAAGAGCTATGACAAATATGAAGTCAAATTCCATGGGAGCTGTCAATCTCCAAACTTAAACTGATCTGTAATAAACATCGCTGTCAATATCATTTATTAATAAACATGTAAAATAGGGAATCTACTATTCAAATATTTTTATAGCATCTTATGTATTTTTATAGCCTTTATTCAGGTATGTTTAAAAGAATAGCTCTTATAATTTTCTACCCTAAAAATTGAGAAGGGAATTTTTATGTGATAAACTCTTACCCTATAAATCCTCGCTTTTTTATCATTATTCTCCTCAGCGTTCTCTTGATTGAAATCGCTGGTTTTATCTTTGTCGGAAAAGAAATTGGAATTCTAGCAACTCTGAGTTTGGTTGTTTTCACAACAATCGCTGGAGTCATTTTGCTGCGAATTCAAGGCGTTAGCATTTTAAAAAATATACAACGTGAAATTATTCAAGGGCATACAGTAGAGAATAATATCATCAATGATGCCTTCATCATTCTTAGTGCGATTTTGCTTATTCTTCCCGGCTTTGTAAGTGATATTTTGGGAATATTACTTCTTATTAAGCCCATCCGTTCTACTATCTGGCATTTCTTTTCATCATTTAGAAACAAAATAAACACCCATACTAAAAATAAAACCAATGCTCAAAATGATTCTGAAAAAATAATTGATCTTAAAGCAGAAGATTACAAAATCTATGATACCACAGAATCTCCATGGCGTAAAAATGATGACAATCATTGAAATGCCTAAAAAATCTGTAATGGACGTAAAAAATAATCAAGACAAGGGAAGCATTCCTTGCAACCTTTTGTAAGGCATGATAACCACCTTGATTTTTAGATCTAAAATAGAAATATACATAATTAATAAAATGAGAGGTTTGTAGTATGGCCGAAAGTGAAGTAAATAACTGTGGTGGAGAGCCAATTTTTGCTGTATTAACTCAATATTTGAAAGATTTCTCATTTGAGAACCCAAAGGCTCCTCGTTCACTACGTCCACGTGATAAGGCACCACAAATTGATATCAATATTAATGTCAATGCTAATCCAATTGGTGATGACAATTATGATGTTGTTTTATCCCTCTCCGTCAAAGCCAATGATGACGCTGAAACGTTGTTTCATGTGGAACTGATTTACGGTGGTGTTTTTCATATTCAAAATATTCCACAAGAACATGTTATGCCTCTTGTTTTTATTGAATGTCCGCGCCTTTTGTTTCCATTTGCTCGGCAAATCATCTCTGATGCTACCCAAAATGGTGGTTTTCCACCTCTGTGGATTGATCCGATTGATTTTGCAGCATTATTTCAAAAGCGTATTGCTGAAGAACAAAAAGACAATCAGAGTCACGCACAATCATCTTAAAAATTTGTTTTTCATTATCAAAAAGGCCCTGAAATATCAGAGGCCTTTATTTTTATAACTTTTTCGCATGATAAGCCGCTAGCATTGCGATATTGACAACATCCGTATCGTTTCCACTAAACGGTACAATTTGAACAGATTTTTCCAATCCAATCAAAATAGGCCCAATAATGGTTGCTTCACCAAGCTCTTGCAACATTTTGCTAGCAATGGAAGAGGCATGATATCCAGGCATTACCAAAATATTAGCTGGTTCCGTTAACCCCATAAAGGGATATTGCTGCATCAATTTCAAATTGAGCGCTACATCTGCACTTATTTCTCCATCAAATTCAAAATTAACTTTGCGTTTATGCAACACGTTAACAGCATCCTGAATTTGCTGCGTAACTTGTCCTTTCATATAACCAAAAGTAGAAAATGCTACAAATGCTACTCTTGGTTGATATCCAAATTCTCTAACAAAAGAAGCTGTCTGTTCTGCTATATCAGCAAGTTCTTCAGCGTTAGGAGCCTCATAAATAGCCGTATCGGCAATAAACACTGCTCTGCCACGGCAAATAGCCATTGAAATACCAATCAACCGTTCCTTGGGTTTCTCATCAATCACTCGGCGTAGATCAATCAATGCTGTTTCATAATTGCGCGTCACCCCTGTAACCATTGCATCAGCATCCCCTAATGCTACCATACACGCAGAAAAATAATTGCGATCATTATTGACACGGCGATGACAATCACGCAATAACCAACCTTGGCGTTGCATCTTTTTATAAAGATAATTCGCATAAGCGTCCGTGCGACAAGAAAGCTTAGCGTTCATAATAGAAATACCTTCACGCTCAAGATCAATGCCAGCAATAGCAGCAGTTTCTCTCACTTGTTCTTCACGACCAATCAAAATTGCTTGTCCTAGTTTTTGATGAACATAAGAAACAGCTGCCCGCATTACTTGCTCTTCTTCACCTTCTGCAAAGACAATTTGTTTGGGCGCTTGACGAACATGATTATAAACTCCACGCATCACAGAAGAAGTGGGATCACGTCTTGCCCTCAAATCACGCTCATAAGCCTCTAAATCATCAATATGTTTTTGCGCAACACCGCTTTCCATTGCCGCTTTTGCCACTGCCATTGAAACAACCGTGAACAAGCGCGGATCAAAAGGAACAGGGATGATATAATTTGGACCAAATTTTAACCGCTTTCCACGATAAGCCTCCGCAACACTGTCAGGTACTTCCTCATGAGCTAAGCCCGCAAGTGCCCTTGCTGCAGCAATCTTCATATCTTCATTGATAACCGTCGCATGCACATCAAGCGCACCACGAAATATATAGGGAAAACAAAGAACATTATTAATCTGGTTTGGATAATCTGAACGACCTGTTGCTACAATGGCATCACCACGCACTTGCATAACTTCTTCTGGCGTAATTTCTGGATCAGGGTTAGCCATAGCAAAAATGATCGGTTGTGGTGCCATCGACTTTACCATTTCAGGAGTAATAGCGCCTTTAGCAGAAACCCCGAAAAACATGTCAGCGCCTTCCATTGCCTCAGCAAGTGTACGCTTATCTGTTCGAATGGCATGAGCAGACTTCCACTGATTCATTCTCTCTTCACGACCTTCATAGACAACACCCTTCGTATCACATAAAATAATATTTTCAGGTCGAAATCCCATCACTTTAATCAGTTCAATACAAGCAATCCCAGCAGCACCAGCACCATTACAAACTAACCGAGTATTTTGCATATCGCGCCCCGTTAAAGATAAGGCGTTGAGCACACCGGCAGCCACAATAATCGCTGTACCGTGTTGATCATCGTGAAAAACAGGAATATTCATAACTTCACGTAAGCGGCTTTCAATCATAAAACACTCTGGTGCTTTAATGTCTTCAAGATTGATACCACCAAAAGAGGGCTCCAAATGACGCACTAAATTGATAAAACTCTCTGGATCATTAGTATCAACTTCCAGATCAATAGAATCAATATCTGCAAAGCGTTTAAAAAGCACTGCTTTGCCTTCCATCACCGGCTTAGATGCAAGCGCACCTAAATTGCCCAAACCCAAGATAGCTGTTCCATTTGAAATAACAGCAACAAGATTGCCTTTTGCCGTATAGTCATAAGCCAACACTGGATTTTGCGCAATTGCTTTAACCGGAACAGCAACACCTGGCGAATAAGCAAGTGCTAAATCATGCTGCGTTGCCATAGGTTTGGTAGCAATAATTTCGAGCTTTCCAGGCTGACCACGACTATGAAAATCAAGGGCTTCTTGCTCACTGGCATTATAAACCATTTGAGGCATTTTCTGATCCTGCTCTCTTTTTTTCATCTCACTTAATTTTCTCCAAAAACAGTGTAAATTCTGCTTGATAATACATGTCATTATACGATTTTAAAATTTGATTCATATACCATAAATCACTATGCTTGCTTTAATGAACCTGTTCATGCGTTCAATTGAGAGATAATGAAGATAAACATTGAAGTAAACAAAAAATGGCGTCAAAGCCTCACTTGAAAAAACGAGCGCGTAAAATGGATAAGAAAACTAACCATAAAAACAATTTAATCCCACAACCTACGTCCTCATCTGCTCCCCACCAAGAACGTCTCACACCTATGATGGAGCAATATATAGAAATCAAAGCAGTTAATAGCGATTCCCTTCTCTTTTATAGGATGGGTGATTTCTATGAACTATTTTTTAATGATGCGGTTGAAGCTGCTCAAACTTTAGGAATCACACTCACAACACGTGGCAAACATTTGGGTGAAGATATTCCTATGTGCGGTGTACCCGTTCACGCTGCAGATGATTACTTGCAAAAATTGATCGCCTGCGGTTATCGTGTTGCTGTTTGTGAACAAACAGAAGATCCTGCAGAAGCAAAAAAACGTGGTTCAAAATCCGTTGTTCGACGCAATGTGGTTCGCCTTGTTACCCCTGGAACTATAACAGAAGAAAAGCTTCTTGATCCAACGCGTGCAAATTATCTGATGACACTTGCCCGTATCAAAACCAGTGACGGAGAAGATTTTGCCCTTTCTTGGATTGATATCTCAACAGGTATATTTCGTGTAACAGAAAGCCGCCATGAAAAACTTTTGACAGACATTATGCGTGTGGACCCACAAGAAATCATTGTTGCTGACTCTTTTTTTCATGATAAATCCCACAAGTCACTTTTTAATGTTCTCGATCGCATTGTTTCACCTCAACCCGCTAATCTCTTTGATACAATTACCGCTGAACGTGATATTTGTAGTTATTTTAAACTCTTAACCCTTGAGGGTGTTGCCGATTATTCACGCACCGAACTCTCCGCTATTGCCGCTGCTATTCGTTATATCGAAAAAACGCAAATCACGCATCGCCCTCCTCTCATGCGCCCTGAACGCCAAAATGAAAGCGCTACTCTTTTCATTGATGCAGCAACTAGGCTGAGTCTTGAGCTTATCCGAACCACATCAGGTCAACGAGATGGAAGCTTACTAAAAGCTATTGATCGTACTGTAACAGGTGGTGGATCACGCCTTCTCGTCGATCGCCTCATTGCTCCTCTCACCACACCTTCAGCTATTGAGTATCGTCTAGATTCGATCTCCTTTTTTCTACGCAATACATCCCTTGCAGAAGCTGTAAAGCTCATTTTAAAAGGGGGAACAGATATGCCACGCGCAGTTTCTCGGTTAGCTCTTGGACGGGGAGGTCCTCGTGATATGGCCGCAATACTACGCGGTTTTGAAATCATTCGTGAACTTCATCAACTTCTTAACGATGCATTGCCTCCTCAAGAAATAAGCGACGTACAGCAGGTTTTCTCTCACTTACCTACTGCTTTGCACTTTCATTTAGAACAAGCACTAGCCGATGATCTTCCATTGCTTAAACGTGATGGTGGTTTTATTCGTCCTAAGTATCATAAAGAACTGGATGAAATGCGTGCTTTACGTGATGAATCTCGTCGTGTCATTGCTGAACTTCAGGCACAATATGCCCAAGAAACAGATATTAAAACACTCAAAATCAAGCACAACAACATCCTAGGCTACTTTATTGAAGTAACCAGCATACAAGCTCCTGCGCTTACAAACAGTCCACAAGCAAAAGCCCGTTTTATCCATAGGCAAACGATGGCAAATGCTATGCGCTTTACCACAACAGAGCTCGCTGACCTTGAAAGCCGTATCGCTCACGCTGCCAACCACGCATTAACAATTGAATTGGAAATCTTTGATATCCTTGTTAATGAAATTATTGAACAGGTTGATTTCATCCGTAAAGCTGCTGAAGCTCTTGCTGTTTTGGATGTATCTGTGGCGTTAGCACATCTCGCTGAAGAACAAGGATATTGTCGTCCTGTAATTGATCATTCACTTACCTTTCATATTACCGCTGGGCGCCATCCTGTCGTCGAGCAAGCATTACGAAAGCAAGCAGTAGAACCTTTTGTTGCCAACAATTGTGATCTCTCCCCCCAAGAAGGTCATCAATATGCGGCAATTTGGCTTTTGACAGGTCCAAATATGGGAGGAAAATCAACTTTTTTACGGCAAAATGCTCTCATAGCCATTATGGCGCAAATGGGCTCCTTTGTCCCTGCAACTTCAGCCCACATCGGCGTTGTTGACCGCTTATTTAGTCGTGTTGGTGCTTCTGATGATCTTGCACGGGGGCGTTCAACCTTCATGATGGAAATGGTCGAAACAGCAACAATTCTTAATCATGCAAGTCACCATTCCCTCGTTATTCTTGATGAAATTGGACGAGGAACATCAACTTTTGATGGACTTTCCATTGCTTGGGCAGCTGTTGAATATCTTCATGAAGTTAACCATTGTCGTGCCATTCTTGCCACACATTTTCATGAAATGACAGCCCTTACCCAAAAACTTAATCGTCTTCATAATGTAACCATGAAAGTCAAAAATTGGAATGGTGATGTGGTTTTTCTTCACGAAGTCACGCCAGGAGCTGCTGATCGATCCTACGGCGTACAAGTGGCAAAGCTTGCTGGACTTCCCGCGGAAGTTATTACCCGTGCTACAAATGTTCTGCACCAATTAGAACAAAGCGAAATGGCTGAAAAAGGACATAAATTAATTGACGACTTACCTCTGTTTTCTCTTAAAACAGTATCTTCTATAAATGAAAAAACACACAAACATTGCATAATTCATGAAGCTTTAGAAAATATTCATCCCGATGAACTTTCTCCTAAGCAAGCTTTAGAAGCGCTTTATTGCCTTAAACAACTTGAGAAAAATACTTCCCTATAGGAAATCTTAAACAAAACACTTTTTCATAACTATTCTTCACGCATAGCGATCATTCATAGTATTATTTTTATTTCTTTTTATACCAAATGTATCTTGGTAAGCATAATGCATAGACAACAAAAGCCTATGCATGGTATTTCTTAAGATCAATTCTTAGCTCTCAGATAAAAAAATCTCTAAAAACCCTAGCTTTCACAAGATGAACTCTTCATCTCATCAAACATTACGAACTGCTCCCTTAGCAGCAGACGTCGTCATAGCTGCATATGCTTTGAGAGCCTTTGAGATTTTACGCTTACGCTCTTCAACTGGTTGCCAAGCTGCTTGTTTTTTTGCTTCCATTTTGCCATGACGATGCATCATCTCAACGTCATCGACTACCATGTGAATGGTACGATTAGGAATATCTATTTTTATAATATCTCCCTCTTCTACCAAAGCAATTGCTCCTCCTTCAGCAGCTTCTGGTGAAACATGTCCTATCGAGAGCCCTGAAGTTCCCCCCGAAAAACGACCATCCGTTATAAGTGCACAAACTTTTTCTAATCCTTTAGATTTGAGATAGCTCGTGGGATAGAGCATTTCTTGCATTCCAGGACCACCACGTGGACCTTCATAACGAATTACAACAATATCACCTGATTTAATTTTATTATTCAAAATCGCTGAAACAGCTGAATCTTGACTTTCAAAAATTCTTGCTGGACCTTTAAAAGTTAAAATTGATTGATCAACACCTGCTGTTTTTACAATACAGCCATCTTTTGCAAGATTTCCATAAAGAACTGCCAATCCTCCATCTTGAGAATACGCATGTTCATTATCGCGAATCACACCTTTTTCACGATCAAGATCTAGAGTTTCATAGCGGCAAAATTGACTAAAAGCTGTCTGAGTTAGAATACCTCCTGGAGCTGCACGATAAAATTCATGGATCGTTGGTTCATTGGTTTGCTTCACATCCCAACGACTAAGAGCTTCTTTCATCGTTTTTGCGTGCACCGTATAAGCAGATGTATCAATAAGTCCAGCTGCATCTAATTCTCCTAAAAGTCCCATAATACCACCAGCGCGGTGTACATCTTCCATATGAACATTCGCTACAGAAGGTGCAACTTTGCATAAAACGGGAACACGGCGCGAAAGGCGATCAATATCCGTCATAGTAAAATCCACCTCACCTTCTTGCGCCGCAGCTAAAATATGCAAAACAGTATTGGTTGACCCTCCCATAGCAATATCCACAGTCATTGCATTTTCAAAAGCTTTGCGCGCAGCAATAGAACGCGGCAAAACTGTTTCGTCGCCTTTTTCATAATAACGCTTAGCCAAGGTAACAATCTGTCGTCCAGCTTCTTCAAAAAGTATCCGACGATCTGCATGTGTTGCTAGCATCGTTCCATTTCCTGGAAGAGAAAGCCCTAATGCCTCGGTCAGGCAATTCATAGAATTAGCAGTAAACATTCCTGAACAAGAACCACATGTAGGACAAGCAGCACGTTCCATTTCAGCAACTTCTTCTTCCGAATTATGCTCTGAAGCCGCTGCAATCATAGCATCAACTAAATCAACCGTAAGATCTTGGTTTTTCCATTTAATCTTACCCGCTTCCATGGGACCACCTGAAACAAAGATTGTTGGAATATTTAAGCGTAAAGAAGCCATCAGCATGCCAGGTGTGATCTTGTCACAATTAGAAATACAGACAAGTGCGTCAGCACAATGAGCATTGACCATATATTCAACAGAATCAGCAATAATTTCACGGGAAGGCAGAGAATAAAGCATTCCATCATGACCCATGGCAATTCCATCATCTACAGCAATTGTGTTAAATTCCTTCGCAACACCACCAGCAACAGCTATTTCTTGTGCCACTAGTTGCCCAAGATCTTTTAAATGGACATGCCCTGGTACAAATTGTGTAAAAGAATTCGCAATCGCAATAATGGGTTTACCAAAATCAGTCTCTTTCATCCCTGTTGCACGCCAAAGACTGCGAGCCCCTGCCATATTTCGCCCATGAGTCGATATCCTTGAACGGTAAGAAGGCATTATTTTTTTCCCCTCAAATAATTCCATTTTCTCTGTTGTGCTGCAAGCCAGTCTTAAAGACAAGAACTCTTACGTGAAAAAGAGAAAAATGCCTCTATCGGGATAATTAAATCACAAAATTAAAGCTACGCATAGACCCATTCGAGAGCCATTGTTCATAATACAATAAGGATCTCCAATAATATTGTTTTTAAGAAAAATGATCTCTATCATTTGTAGAATTGCGAATACCTGCCTCTTGGCTGTATAAACCTTTAAGAGTGAAGCAATGTTGAAATAGGCATTTACCTAGTCATGGGAAAGGTTGGTTCATCCTATAACACAACCTTTATCGGTGATAACTTTCTAATCTAAAAGCTTTTTATTTTCTATACTTTTATCACGAATGCTAAACAGCTCGTGTTTTTGTCTACACCAGAAGAATATCACCAACCTGTTTTTTCGTTTTTATTACAATAAATCCTATGAATACTATAAACGAACAAACATAGTGAACAATTTTGAAGAAGCACCTTATGAAATCATTGAAAAATACAAGTAGAAGTTACATTGAAGCAATTTCTATGGAAAGCATCGTTCTTCTCAATCAGAGTACAAAGTGTTTTTATAAATTGCCACTGCTTTATTAACCAATTTTTTATCTTTTTGGTGGAGCTAAGCGGGATCGAACCGCTGACCTCTTGCATGCCATGCAAGCGCTCTCCCAGCTGAGCTATAGCCCCACATAAAGACAGATTTCTTCCCTAAAAGAATAGCAAAAAACATTAGAGAAATTTTGTAGAACGATAAAAATCGAAGATCAAGAAGATTTTGCATTCAATGAAAAGAATGCCCTCTCACTCTTTTTAAGAATCATCATTGTTAGAAACACCACCTCCGAGAATATCGGCAACGTCATCATCCTCATCGTCTTCATCGTGAGACAAAAACGTATCATCGTCATCACCGAGATCCACATCACTATCTTCTAAATCAGGAAGATCATCATCTTTAGAATCGTCACCATCCTCTTCAAGAAGCATAAAGGCAGATTTTTCAAGTGCTGTATCAAGCTCTTCCGTATCAACTTCTTCTTCACTACTTGCTTCAGCTGCTGCAACCTCAAAATAAGAACGCGGATAAGAAATTCCTGTATAAGGCGACACAATAGGGTCGCGATTAAGATCATAAAACTTTTTTCCCGTTTCTGGATCAATACGCTTAGTTCCAAGATCCTGTTTTGCCATAAACCATGCCTCTTTGTTTAATTGTAATTCCGTGAAAAGATAAATTTCATGGTGCTTAATCAAAAAATAATGTCTTTGTCAAAGATAAAAACATAGTGCCACATGGATTTCTTCATGACGCCTTTTAAAGCATGTGCTAAAAGGAGCGTAATTTAACAAAACGCAGACAAGATTAAATAGAATTTCTATGCAAAAAGCAATACCCATAACCGCCTACAAATCTGCCAGTCTTTCTGGTAAAATTAAAATACCAGGAGATAAATCAATCTCCCATCGATCTCTTATATTGGGAGGGTTAGCAAGTGGTGAAACACACATTCATGGACTTCTTGAAAGTGATGACGTTCTCAATACAGCTGCTGCTATGCAAGCTATAGGCGCTTGTATTATTAGGAAAAACGGTCTCTGGATCATTCGTGGAACAGGAAATGGTTGCCTTTTAGAAGCACAAAGCCCTTTAGATTTTGGGAACTCTGGAACAGGTGCACGCCTCGTTATGGGAATGGTGGGCCCTTATCATATGAAAACAACCTTTGTCGGTGATACCTCTCTCTCCAAACGCCCTATGGGGCGTATTCTCGATCCACTGCGTTTAATGGGTGTTGAAATCGAAGCAACACATGGCAACGGTCTCCCTTTAACGCTTTATGGACCAAAAATGGCTAACCCGATTCGCTATCGTCTACCAATGGCTTCCGCCCAAGTTAAATCAGCAATCCTCCTTGCTGGACTCAATACCGCCGGCACTACAACTGTTATCGAGCCCATTCTCACACGAGATCATACAGAAAAAATGTTAAAAGCTTTTGGTGCTGAACTTGAGATAGAAACAGATGCTGAAGGTACGCGTTTTATTCATCTTAATGGCCAACCACACCTTACTGGACAAATTCTTGATATCCCAGGTGATCCCTCTTCTGCGGCTTTTCCGCTTATTGCCGCCCTCCTTGTGGAAGGCTCTGATATCACCATTGAAAATGTTCTTATAAACGACTCTCGAATGGGGCTTATCAAAACCTTATGGGAAATGGGAGCTCAAATTGAGCTTTTGAACCAACGCCAAACAGGTGGAGAGGATGTTGCTGATCTGCTAGTACGATCATCAATGCTAAAAGGCGTAACTGTGCCTAAAGAACGCGCTCCGTCAATGATTGATGAATATCCCGCTTTAGCGGTAGCCGCAGCTTTTTCTGAAGGCAAAACAGTCATGCTAGGAATTGAAGAATTACGCGTTAAAGAATCAGATCGACTATCTGCACTTGCGCAAGGGCTAAAAATGAATCACGTAGAATGCGAAGAAGGTAAAGATTTTCTCATTGTTCACGGAAAAAACTCCGCAAAAGGACTAGGTGGTGGACACGTCACCACACATCTTGATCACAGAATTGCTATGTGTTTTCTTGTCTTTGGGCTGGCATCAGAAAAACCCGTTACTATTGATGATAAACAGATGATCGCTACCAGCTTTCCAGAATTTATCCCTTTCATAAAACGACTTGGGGGGAAAATCGCTTGAAACCTTTTGTTATTGCAATTGATGGACCGGCAGCTTCAGGGAAAGGAACATTAGCACGAAAAATTGCTACACATTATCTTCTTCGTCATCTCGATACTGGTCTTACTTATCGCGGTGTTGCCCAAGCACTTCTACAACAAAAATTGGCTCTCGATGATGAAAAAAGTGCTCTTGCTTGTGCCACAGAACTTGATTTTAATACTTTAAATCCAGCCCTTCTTTCTTCTCATGAACTTGGTGAAGCCGCTTCAAAAATAGCACTGATCCCTACTGTACGCGAAATTCTTGTCGCTAAACAACGTAACTTTTCTAAAATTTTGCCTGGTAGTGTGCTTGATGGGCGTGATATCGGCACTGTCGTCTGTCCCAATGCCGATATTAAGCTTTATGTTCTAGCCAATGTTCAAACACGTGCAAAACGCCGCTATCAGGAGATTTTAAAAATAGGAGCCAAAGCAGATTACCATGAAATCCTAGCTCAACTTGAACAACGCGACAAGCGCGATATAACCCGTAGACACAGCCCGCTCAAACCAGCAAAAAACGCCCACTTGCTTGATACGTCAGAATTGAGTATAGAAGCAACATTTGCAATTGCATGCACTTTTATTGATCCGGTCATAAAAACGCGTATAATTGGATGATGTCGTCAAGGTAATTTCCGGCCAAGCGCTAATCTTTCTTCCTGTATTAAGGAAAAAGGCAGGAAGTTACCGTGTATTAACACTAACCTAGCGCTTATACCTTTTGCAATTATAAGGTATGTATCAGGAGTTCTTATGTCACAATACAATCCTACAACAGCGGATTTCGAAGCTCTTTTAATGGAATCCTTTCAAACCAATGATCTTAATGAAGGATCCGTTGTTAAAGGCCGTGTCATTGCAATCGAAAAAGATATGGCCATTATTGATGCTGGACTTAAAGTCGAAGGACGTATTCCACTCAAAGAATTTGGAGCTAAAGGAAAAGACGGTTCTTTACAAGTTGGTGATGAAGTTGAAGTTTATATTGAGCGCATTGAAAATGCGATGGGTGAAGCTATTTTATCGCGTGAAAAAGCACGGCGTGAAGAGAGCTGGATTCGTTTGGAAGAAAAATTCAATGCCGGTGCACGTGTCGATGGAGTTATCTTTAGCCAAGTAAAAGGAGGATTTACAGTTGATCTCGATGGTGCTGTTGCTTTCTTGCCTCGTAGCCAAGTTGATATTCGCCCCATTCGTGATGTTTCACCTCTCATGCATAATTCTCAATCCTTTGAAATTTTAAAAATGGATCGTCGTCGTGGTAATATTGTTGTCTCACGTCGTACCGTTTTAGAGGAAAGTCGCGCAGAGCAACGTTCAGAAATTGTTCAAAATCTCGAAGAAAACCAAATCGTTGAAGGTGTTGTTAAAAATATTACCGATTATGGTGCCTTTGTTGATCTTGGTGGAATTGATGGTCTCTTACACGTCACCGATATGGCATGGCGGCGTGTTAACCATCCCTCTGAAGTTCTGACAATTGGTCAAACGATTAAAGTCCAAATCATTCGCATCAATCAAGATACACACCGTATCTCTCTTGGCATGAAACAGCTTGAAAGTGATCCTTGGGAAAGCATCAGCGCTCGATATCCGGTTGGTAAAAAAATTACTGGTGCTGTTACCAACATTACTGATTACGGTGGTTTTGTTGAAATCGAGCCAGGAATCGAAGGATTAATCCATGTTTCCGAAATGAGTTGGACAAAGAAAAATATCCACCCAGGAAAACTTCTCTCCACATCACAAGAAGTAGAAGTAGTTGTTCTTGAAATTGATCCATCTAAACGTCGTATTTCTCTTGGCTTGAAGCAAACATTTGAAAATCCATGGGTTGCTTTTGCCAATAAATTTCCTGTTAACTCGCAGATTGAAGGAGAGGTTAAAAATAAAACAGAGTTTGGCCTCTTTATTGGCCTTGAAGGTGATGTTGACGGTATGGTTCATCTCTCTGATCTTGATTGGAATCGTCCTGGTGAACAAGTCATTGATACTTACAATAAAGGTGATATCGTTAAAGCAGTGGTCCTTGATGTTGATGTTGAAAAAGAACGTATTTCTCTTGGAATTAAACAACTTTCCAGCGATAAAGTTGGAGAAGCAGCGGCCTCTGGTGAACTTCGCAAAGGTGCTGTGGTGACATGTGAAGTTACTGCAGTGAATGATAATGGCGTTGATGTAAAATTAATTGACCACAATCTTGAAACAACCATTCGTCGTGCTGACTTGGCTCGTGATCGTGATGAGCAGCGCCCTGAACGTTTCGCAATTGGTCAGAGATTTGATGCCCGCATCACAGCATTCGATAAAAAAACACGTAAGCTTTCAGTTTCTATCAAAGCTTTAGAAATTGCAGAAGAAAAGGAAGCTGTTGCTCAATATGGGTCAACAGATTCAGGCGCTTCTCTTGGCGATATTCTTGGTGCAGCTTTGAAAAAACAAGAGCAAGATTAATTATTAAAACATTTAAACAGTTGTTAAAATTAAGGTCGCCTGTTTTCGGCGACCTTTTTTGTTTTTCAAAGAAATTGTCTGTTTATTTCTTAAATTGTAGGCTTAAAAATAGCAAATACTCTCAAAGAAAAGCAAAAAGTTCGTTTTTTTTCTTTGAACTGCTCATTATTAAGATAAAGTGTTCACAGCCTATTAAACATAAAGAAACCGCGTAATTGAATAACAAAGAATATTATGGCACACACAATATCTTTCATGAAATGTTTTTTTTCTCAACAAACAGAACATCTCTATCTTACTGAAACTAACTTTCCTATTCGCTCAACTTATAAACCGCAGAATGAACTTTATAAATTAGGCTATGATATAGCTTCGAAAAGAGAAATCTCGTTTCCTGAATATAAAGGAGAAAATAATTTTCACAAAAGGTTGAAGGAAAATGCCAAACTCATTCTCCACGCCTTTCATACCAGCGATGTTGCCGCTCGTAATGATGAAACTATTGCACCCTCTGCTCAATGGCTCATTGATAATCATTATACCATTGACAAAACTATACAACAACTGCGCCGTGACTTATCCAAGTCCTTCATCAAGCAACTTCCCCTTTATAAACAAAAGGCAGACATACCACGTATTTTTGCTTTAGCTTGGCTTTATATTGCTCACACAGATAGCGAATTTTCACAAGAAACACTCACAGCTATAATCAAGGGATTCCAAAAAATTTGCGCCCTTAAAATTGGTGAGTTATGGGCACTCCCTTCTGTTATGCAAATGCTGTTGATTGAGAATGTTCGTCGTCTTTCATTACGTATTGAACAAACACGGTATATGCGTCATCTCGCGCATAAAGTAGCTGATAAAATTTCTCTCGCAGACAATGAAACAAAATTACATTCTCTTTTTATGCAATATAAACCATTCACTGCCGATTCAACCTTTTCAGCGCATTTATTCTACCGTTTACGTGGTGCATCTATCGATGCAACAACAGCACTCACCTGGCTTGAAAAGCAACTACAGAACCAAAACAGTAGCTTAGAAATTGCAACAACCAATGAACATACCAGACAAGCTTCAGATGGTGTAACCATGGGCAACATTGTCCGTTCCCTTAAAGCCATTGATGGTATTGATTGGACAATATGGTTTGAAACAGTTAGTTCTGTAGACTCTATTTTGCATGAAAACAGTGATTTTTCCGAAATTGATCCTCACTCACGCAATATCTATCGGCAAGTAATTGAGAAAATTGCGCGCTTTTCACCTCTCAATGAGCTGGAAGTTGCACGCAAAGCTGTAGAAATGGCATCTTTTTCCTCTAAAGAGTCCTTTCATTATAATAATCCCTCCGTTGGCTGGTATCTCGTCGATGAAGGACGACATATTCTTGAAAAGGCTTGTGGATACACCCCACCCCTTTTCATAAAATGGACCAAAGTTCTTTATTGTTCAAAAATAAAAATTATTGCAATTCCTGTTTCTCTTTTAACCTTCGCTCTTTTATTTATTGTCTACGCTTTTTTAAAGACATCTGGCACAACACCATGGATAACATTTCTCTTTACCGCATTGGCGCTTTTTCCTGCTATGGATGCAGCTTTTGCTTTCTTTAACACTTTTGTTTCATGGTTTATCCCATCAAAACAGCTCATTGGTTATGAATATAAAGAAGGTATTCCAAAACATGCACGTACAATGGTCGTCGTTCCTACTTTCATCACATCATGCGATTATATTGATGAACAGGTGCGCAATCTTGAAATACACTACCTTTCCAATTCAAAAGGTGCCATCCACTTTGCACTCATCACAGATTGGATAGATTCTTCCTTCGAACAAACGCAAGATGATCTTGATTTATTGCACTATGCACAAAGGAGTATTGATAAACTCAATCACCGTTATCATCGTGATGATATTCCCCTCTTTTTCCTTTTACACCGCCGGCGCCTTTATAATACTAGCGAAAAATGCTGGATGGGATGGGAACGCAAGCGTGGTAAACTTCATGAACTTAATCTGCTATTAAGAGGTGATAAAAACACAAGCTTTTACCCCTCCAATCCACACCTTCCCATGGATTGTCGTTTTGTGATGACCCTAGATTCAGATACACGTCTCACCCCTGACAGTGTTACAAAACTCGTTGGAAAACTTAACCATCCGCTCAACTATCCCATTTTTGATCCACACAATGGAAAAGTTGTAAAAGGTTATAGCATTTTGCAACCGCGTATTACACCTTCTCTTACAACAGAAAAAGCAACATCGGTTCTACAACGGTTTTTTTCTACAAATCGTGGTATTGATCCTTATGTCTTTGCTGTTTCTGACACTTATCAAGATCTTTTGGGAGAAGGAACTTTCATTGGCAAAGGTCTTTATAATATTGATGCATTTCAACAAGCGCTTAAGGATAAAATTAAAGAAAATACTGTCCTTAGTCACGACCTCTTGGAAGGAGGATATGCACGCACTGCATTAGTAAGTAACGTAGAAGTGATTGAAGATTATCCAACAGCTTATAATGTTGATGTTGCGCGTCATCACCGCTGGATTCGCGGTGATTGGCAACTCTTGCCTTATCTCTTGCCCCCCCATAAAATTAGCTCCATTACGCGTTGGAAAATGCAAGATAATCTGCGCCGTTCTCTTACACCACTTATGTGGTTGATCGCAGCAGTTACAGGATGGTCTCTTTTACCGTTTAAAATAGCAATTATTTGGCAAACATTCTTGCTACTTAGCCTCTTCGTCTCACCAATTTTAGGCGTATTACAAATTTTTGTTCCCTCAAATATTGATTATTCTTTGCGCGAATATCTTCAATTAATTTTGAACAAAAGTACTTTTACGCTAACAAATATATTTCTTAGAACCACGTTCATTGCTCATTCTGCTTATTTTATGACTGATGCAATTGTTCGCACACTTTATCGTATGGGGATTTCAAAACAGCACCTCCTTGAATGGAAAACCTCAACCTCAATCAAAACAATGCCTAATAGTTTGGGTTTCTATATCCTTACAATGTGGCCCACGTCGCTCATTGGTATTCTTGCCATAGCAGTGCCTTTCTCCTTTCATAATCTTACAAGCTTTATTGCTTTACCCTTTGGACTCGCATGGTTTTTTTCACCTTTGATTGCATGGATTGTTAGTCAACCCTCAACATTTGAAGATACTCTTCATATATCTTCAGGGGATAACAAAACTCTGCGATGCATTGCACGACGGACATGGCTTTATTATGCAACCTTTGTCAATGCGCAAAACAATTATTTACCACCCGATAATTTTCAAGAAGATCCAGAACCTCTTGTTGCCAAACGTACATCCCCTACGAATATTGGAGTTTATCTGCTTTCTATTATCGCTGCTCGTGATTTTGGTTGGATTAGTTTTAAAGAGGCTATTACGCGCGTCGAATATACATTACGCTCTCTTGCAAAAATGGAAAAATTCCGTGGTCATCTCTACAATTGGTATGAAACGGATACACTCAAACCTCTCTTGCCAACTTATGTGTCAACTGTTGATTCAGGAAATCTTGCCGGCCATTTGGTGACACTCTCTTCAGCCTTAAGTGAATGGGCTAAAAAACCCCATGTTTTTTTTCAAAGTGATCGAGCAGGCTTACGTGATGTTAATGCTATTCTTGAAGAAACTGTAAAAGAGATCCCAGATAATCAATATATTTTACATCCCCTACGTCAACGAATCGAAGAGTATATCACTAATTTTCACCACTTTATCAATGTTTTCAGCAAAAAACCAGATACGACCACTTTCCACACCACTAATCTTTCTCTCGCAGCCCGTAATATTTTATCCTTAATAGAAGAACTCGATCAAAAAATCCAAACAATAGAATCCGCTCGTGCACTCTCTTGGGCCAAATGTCTTGTAGAAACCTGTGAAGCCTATCATCATGACGCTACTGGTAACTATGACAATGAAAAACTACGTAAAAAATTAAACACTTTAGCTGTAAAGGCACGACAAATAGCCTTTGATATGAAATTTGACTTTTTAGAACAACCTAAAAGGCATCTTTTGTCCATTGGATATCGTGTTCAGGAAAACAAACTCGATGAAAGTTGTTATGACCTGCTGGCTTCAGAAGCGCGCCTTGCAAGCCTTTTTGCCATTGCGAAAGGCGATATAAAAATTAAACATTGGTTCCATCTTGGCCGACTCCTCGTCCCCATTGGTTGGAAGGGGGCGCTTTTATCATGGTCTGGCTCCATGTTCGAATATCTCATGCCATCTCTCGTTATGTGCGAACCTTTAGGATCTCTTTTAGATCAAACTAATAGGCTTATTATTCGTCATCAAATACAATACGCCCATAAACGGAAATTACCTTGGGGCATTTCAGAAGCTGCATTTAATGCTCGCGATCACTTAATGAATTACCAATATGCTAATTTTGGTGCTCCAAACCTCGGACTCCAACGTGGTCTCTCACGCAATGCTGTTATTGCCCCCTATGCTAGCCTTTTAGCAGCACAATACGTACCTCGCCAAGCTGTAACTAATTTAAAACGGCTGCGTGATCTTGGTGCTTTAGGTACATACGGTTATTATGACTCTGTTGACTTCACCCCTTCACGCGTGCAAACAGGAAAAAAATATGCTGTTGTGCGTAATTATTATGCGCACCATCATGGCATGTCCATTCTTGCCATTAACAATGTTATTTTTCAAGGGCGGATGCGTGATCGTTTTCACCGTGATCCAGTCATTGAAGCTGTACAATTATTATTACAGGAAAGAGCTCCGCATCAAATTCCCATCATTCATACCAAAGTTATGAATCACATGCGCAGTAACCCTCGAGAACTTGACGGCATCCCTTTGCGTATTATCACTAACCCGCTGCTCAAACCACGTGAAACTTTGCTCTTATCCAATGGTTTTTATTCTACAATGTTGACAGCCAATGGTTCTGGTTACAGCCGTTGGCATAATTATGCAATTACGCACTTTATTCCTGATACGACAGAAGATCAACAAGGTACTTTATTTTTCCTACGTGATACACATAGTGGACGTTGGTGGTCTGTTACTGGTGAACCGACACGCGTTGTTGAAGAAGAAGCGATCTGCATTTTTACAGATGAGAAAGCTGAATACACGAAAATGGTTGATGGTATCAAATCAACACTTGAATGTCTTATTACATCTGAAGGATGCGGCGAAGGCAGACGTATTCAACTTATGAATATAACAAACAAAGATCGTCTCATTGAAGTAACCTCTTATGGCGAACTAGCACTTGCAACAATGGACACGGACTGCGCTCATCCTGTTTTTTCTCGGATGTTTATAGAAACAGAAATTACTGAGGAAGGAAGAACGATTTTTGCTAAAAGGCGTAAACGTTCGCCTAGTGACCCTGAGATTCATATTGCCCATTTTGTTACAGATACAACAGGTACTATCCAAGAAACAGAAGCTGAAACTGATCGCTCCCTATTTATTGGTCGGGGGCGATCCATTCATCGACCTGCTGCATTTGATCAAAACGCCCGTTTTAACAATAGTCAAGGTTGTGTTCTTGATCCAATCATCTCTCTCCGATGCCATATAAAAATCCCAGCACATGAAAAAGCAGAACTTATTTTTTGGACTTTTGCTGCCAATACAAAAGAAGCACTGCACAATCATATTCATCATTATCGACAACCTCATATATTCCAGCAAGAATTTTCAATGGCATGGACACGTTCACAGGTCTCGCTGTATCAGAGTAACATCAATCTTAGAGAAGCTATTACATATCAAAAATATGCAACACCGCTTATCTATCCCAATCCCAAATGGGGTCTTTCTTCAAAAATATTAGCGAAAACTCTTGGTAAACAATCTGATCTTTGGCCAATGTCTCTTTCAGGAGACTACCCTATCTGTCTTCTTAGATTAGATAATAAGGGAGACATAACTGTCTTGCGCGAACTGCTTAAGGCACATGAATATTGGTGCATGCGCGGGCTTATTGTTGACCTGGTCATTCTCAATGAACAGGCATGTTCTTATATACAAGATACGCAACGTGCTGTTGAATGGGTATGCGAATCTTATCGTCACCATACTTATGACACAGATGAACACCAACATATTTTCACGCTTCAACGTAATCAAATGAATGAACAGAGTCTTAAGACACTTCTTGCATCAGCACGCATCATTCTTGATGCCCAAAATGGCTCTTTGTCTGAACAGCTCAAACGACTTGATGAGAGTGATTTCGATCTTACAACCCGCATGATTCATCAAGAATCTCACTATCAATTAAACTACAAAAAATACGACGAGGGAAGACAAGTTACGACACAAACTAAACAAAGCCTTTTTGCTTCCATTGGTCTTATCAGTCATCAAAAAGATTCTATTCTCCCTGTTGATGGACAAGACCTACAATATTGGAATGGTTATGGCGGGTTTGACCAGCATAACTATTATGTGATACGTCTTCATGGACACACCACCACACCACATCCGTGGATTAACGTCATTGCTAATCACAACTTTGGCTTCCATGTTTCTGCTGAAGGTGCACTTTTTACTTGGGCCAACAATAGCCGCGATTATCAATTAACCCCTTGGAGTAATGATCCCATTTCTAACCGTCCAGGGGAGGCAATTTACTTGGTAGACCGCTTATCTTTAAAACGTTTCTCACCCGTTTCTGCCGTTGAATGTGATGAAAATGTTATCTATGAAGCTTGCCATGGTTTTGGATTCTCAACCTTTAAATCCACACATTCAGAAATCAAATTAGAACTTACCCACACACTTGATCAAGAAAAATCTGTTCGCCTTTCACGTCTCATCCTTAAAAATGAGGGAAAAAAACCGCGATATTTGCGTCTTTACAATTATGTTGAATGGGTGTTGGGCAATGTCCGTACAAAATATGCACCCTTTATCCTCGCTTCTTATGATTCCAAACGTGGTGCACATTTTATTCAAAATCCTTATCATATTGAAAAATCTCAACACGTAGCGTTTTTATCCGCATCCGAAATACCATCTAGCACCACCACCAATCGCGCTGAGTTTATCGGTTCAACAGGAACAGTTATACATCCTCACGCAATCCGTAAAGCTGGAGCCCTTTCAAATACAGTTGAAACAGGATGTGATCCTTGTTCAGCATTAGCTTATGATATTGATCTTCTCCCAGGGCAAACGAAAGAAATCACTTTCTATCTTGGCAGCGCGGAAAATAGACAAGAGGCTGAAAAATTACTAGACAAAATACATGCGCGTGATTTTGAAATTCTGCTCACACAACAAAAACAACAATGGAGCGATTTTGTTTCTCCCCTCCAAGTAAAAACACCTGATCCCTCTTTTGATATTATGGTCAATCATTGGCTCCCTTATCAAATCTACGCTTGTCGCATGATGGCGCGCGCAGCTTTTTATCAAGCCAGTGGTGCATTTGGCTTTCGCGACCAATTGCAAGATAGCTTGTCTTTATTATTGCTAGAATCGAACCTAGCACGTGAACAATTGTTAAATGCTGCAGCGCATCAATTTCTTGAAGGTGATGTACAGCATTGGTGGTTCCCTCACACAAATGCAGGTGTTCGCACACATATTTCTGATGATATCGTCTGGCTTGCTTATGGAACAGCTCTTTATGTCAACACGACTGGTGACTACACATTTCTCGATACTCCAATCGCTTTCATTGAAGGAGCTGCTCTCAACGATGGACAACATGATGCTTATTTTCAACCCACACAATCCTCAAAAATTGCAACGGTTTATGAACATTGTGCTTTAGCTTTAGATCTTGCCATCAAGCGCTGTGGACAACATGGACTTCCTCTTATTCTCGGCGGTGATTGGAATGATGGCATGAATTTAGTAGGCATTGAAGGAAAAGGCGAAAGCACTTGGTTAGGGTGGTTTCTTGGAACCACACTACAAGAATTCATCCCCCTTGCTAAAATCCGTGGTGATAACAATCATATGCAAGCATGGAGTACACACCTTGAACGTTTGACGAACGCTCTAGAAGACCACTGTTGGGATGGTGCTTGGTATCGACGAGGTTATTTTGATGATGGGACCCCTCTTGGCTCTAAAATGAATGATGAATGCCAAATTGATACTATTGCTCAATCTTGGGCTGTCATTTCTCAAATGGCATCTCTTGAACGTCAAAAACAAGCAATGGCATCCATGCTTGAACATCTGTGTGATGAAGACGGCGGCCTTATACGTCTTTTCTGGCCACCTTTTAATAGAAGTATTCTCGAACCTGGTTATATTAAAGGCTATCCTCCTGGAATACGAGAAAATGGTGGTCAATACACACATGGAGCTATTTGGAGCATTTTAGCGCTTGCTGAAATGGGTGAAAGAGACAAAGCCTATAATTTGTTCTCTATGATCAATCCCATTACTCATGGGCAAAATCCTGAAACTTATCGTGTTGAACCTTATGTTATGTCCGCAGATATTTACGCTACCCAACCACGTCGTGGACAAGGTGGTTGGACATGGTATACAGGCTCAGCAGGCTGGTTCTACCGTGCCGCGATACAAAGCATTCTTGGGATTAATCGTAAAGCTAATCTATTATCTTTACGTCCTAATTTACCTCCCTTATGGCCAGAATATGAAGTAAAAATGAAATTTCATGATGCTGTTTATACCATTAAAGTAAAATTGGGATCTGAAAATACGCTCAGTGTTAATGATAAAAAATATGCTGATGTTCATGCAGAAATAAAGTTAAAAAAAACAGGAAAACATGAAATTATACGTACTGTTAAATCTTAAAAATAGAAAAGTGAAGAGAATTTTTTATTCTTGCCCAAAACTATAGAATTGTTACCATTCCTATATTGGTCGTGTTGATGTATAGTAACTTTAGATTCTACAATACTGAAAGAAAGAGGGTTATGAATCATCCAGATATTGCGAGACGTGTTTATAATCATACTTGGAAGCTTGATCCTATCATTCGTTCCCTTTTGGATACGGATTTTTATAAACTTCTTATGGTACAGATGATTTGGGGGCTTTATCCCAATGTCAATGTTACTTTCTCCCTCATAAATCGTACCAAAACAATACGTCTTGCCGATGATATTGATGAGGGTGAGTTGCGTGCTCAACTTGATCACGCCCTCGGTTTGCGTTTTACAAAAAAAGAAATGATCTGGCTTGCTGGTAATACATTTTATGGACGTAAACAAATTTTCGAGCCAGATTTTCTTCATTGGCTTGAGAACTTTCAACTACCAGAGTATGAACTTATCCGCAAAGATGGCCAATATATCCTCCATTTTCATGGTTTGTGGTCCCATAGCTCCATGTGGGAAATCCCCGCACTTGCTATTATCAGTGAATTACGTTCACGTGCTGCTATGAAAAAACTAGATCGTTTTGCTCTTGATATACTTTATGCACGTGCTAAAGCAAAAATATGGAGTAAAGTTGAACGTCTCAAAAAATTGCCTGATATTAAAATATCTGACTTTGGTACAAGGCGTCGTCATTCTTTCCTATGGCAACGCTGGTGCGTTGAAGCATTAAAAGAAGGTATTGGCGATTCTTTTACGGGGACTTCCAATGTTCTTCTTGCCATGGATACAGATTTGGAAGCCCTTGGAACCAATGCACATGAATTGCCCATGGTCATTGCTGCTCTCGCTAATAATGATAACGAATTGTGTAAAGCACCTTATAAAGTTTTGCAAGATTGGAACCGTTATTATGGTGGAAATCTTCTCATTGTTTTGCCTGATACCTTTGGTACAGAAGCATTTTTACGCAATGCACCAGATTGGGTCGCGGATTGGACAGGTTTCAGACCTGACAGTGCTCCACCTGTTGAAGGTAGCGAACGCATTATCCAATGGTGGAAAGAAAAAGGGAAAGATCCACGTGAAAAGTTATTGATTTTTTCTGATGCCCTTGATGTCAATACAATTGAAAAAACCTATCATCATTTTCATGGGAGAGTGCGTATGATTTTTGGATGGGGAACAGATCTTACCAATGATTTTGCAGACTGTGCACCCCAAGAAATTGCAACCTTTGATGCTCTTCCCCTTGTTTGTAAAGCCACTCATGTCAATGGTCGACCAGCCGTAAAACTCTCAGATAATCCTGAAAAAACCATCGGTAATCCGCAAGAAGTAGAACGTTATCTTAATTTTTTTGGTAATGAAAAACATGTAGCTACACCTATAAAAATTTAATTATAAGCTTATTTGTATAAAATTAAAGACAAACGGCTATAAAATCGATTGCTGATGGATACCAATTTGCTGATGCGGACTCTTTTCGCATTAACAAAGTAGTGTAGTGTTCCTCTGTTCATAAAATTGTTTCATGAATATATTATTCTGTCTCATGAATCCTCCAGAAGGCTTATTATCTCATATACATCCTTGATATGGAAACTTTAACCCTAAATTTGAGGATAGAAAGTCTCTGGCAATAACTCTAACGCACCAGCAAAGATAAAAAGAGAATTTGATTCATAAAGCCTTTCATTTCTGTCATTATGAAGATGGACGCGTCACAATATAAATGGCAATCAACAATAAAACAGCCGCAACTAATAAAGCAAACCACCAAGCAGGATGTAGCATCACCAAAAATGATAAAAAGCCTCCCACCATACTCACCACCGCAAAAACTTTAACAAATGGTGGAATAACTTTCTTTTCTTCCCATTGCTTAATAGGCGGACCGAAAACGCGGTGATTATTCAACCAATGATGAAAACGTGGTGATGAACGCGCAAAACACCATGAAGCAACTAATAAAAAGGGGACAGTTGGCATAATAGGGAGCACTATGCCGATGATACCCAATATAACCATTACCCAACCCACTATAGACGTGAAAATGCGCAAAGAGTGAGATGTAGTAAAATCTTTTTTCATCTTCTAGCACCATTTTCCTCTACGAAAAGTCATCATATATTTTCTCTGCTTTTTACATGCCTTGGTATATAATCACTTCTCAATACCATTTCATTTATAAGCGTATTTCTTGGTGATAACTCCTTATCAAGGCATAGAGCAACTTACGCAATATGATAATCATTTCAAAAGTTTCAAGAAAGCAAAATAAATTGTTAAGAAATAAAAAATAAAAAGGCTGCAGAATAAATCAATGCAGCCTCTTAATTATAAATGCAGTGTTGGGGGGAGAATACATACTGCATCCATCTGCTAGACATTAGGAGGAAAACGACCTAGCAGCACGTTTTTTAGTTAAAACAAGCTTGAGAGACAATAGACAAAAACGCATATCTGCTATGCACGGACTTTGTTACACTTAAATTTCCTGAACTGTAACTCGGCGAAAAAAGGTCGACATAAAAATAGTGATAAAAATCAAAGTTAAAATCAACACAATCGTGGAAGCAGAATCAGAACCCAAAAATAAGCTTAGATAAACTCCTAAAAAACCAGAAAAAGCCGCAACAAGTATAGAGATCACCAACATAAAAGAAAATCGCTTTGTGATAAGATAAGCTATTGCTCCAGGTGCTATCAGTAAAGAAATAACGAGAACAATTCCAACAGCCTTCAAAGCTGCAACAATCGTGAGAGAAATCATTGTTAAAAGAGTATAGTGGAGTACTGATATTCGCAACCCCATTGCACGACCTTGAACTGAATCGAAAATATATAGCATAAAATCGCGCCATTTTGCCCCTAAAATACAAGTGACAATAGCAGAAATTATCGCTGTTTGGGTAATATCAAGCCAGTTAACACCCAAGAGATTACCAAATAGAATATGGTTCAAATCTAAGCTACTATAAATAGCCGTTGCCAAAACAAGCCCCAAACCAAACATTGATGAAAAAACAACACCCATCACAGTATCCTGTTTGATGCGGCTATTTCTTCCTAAGAAACCTGTTGTAAGAGTACAAACCATACCTGCAACAAAAGCACCACAAGTAATCAAGGTCATTGTAACATTCTCTGGACGTACATGCTGAAACCAAGCAAATGGCAAAGAAGACAAAAATGTTATCATCCACGGTGTTGCCATATAGCCCGCAACGACACCTGGAAAAACTGCATGAGAAATTGCATCTCCTAAAAGCGCCCATCCTTTCAAAATAAGAAAACAAGAAAGCATCGCCATTGGAACAGAAAGGATTATGACAATAAGCATGCCTTTAAGCATAAAAGAAAACTGAAAAGGAAGTAGTAATTGATCAATCATGATAACATCACACCTTTTTTTGCCGCATTTATACGTAGGCGCGCAGCAATAAAACCATGTTTAGGAGCAAAAATAAAAGCTAAAATAAACAGAAATGCTTGAAAAAGTACAACAACACCACCCGTTTGCGCATTCAAAAAATAACTCACATAAACACCTAATACACTTGTGAATGTCCCAATTATAACTGCAATAATCAAAACGTTCACAAAACGGTCACTTAAAAGATAAGCTGTTGCTCCAGGCGTCACCACAAGACAAATAACCAAAAACGCTCCAACTGTTTGCATGGCAGCAACAGTACAAGCGGCAAGCAATGTAAAAAAGAGAATCTTTAAAAATTTTACGTTTAATCCAATAGCACGCGCGTGCGTCTCATCGAATAAAGAAACAAGGAGATCCTTCCATTTCACAAGCAATATAAGCAAAGAAAAAAAACCAATAAAAGCCAATTGTATAATATCTGATGAGCTGACAGCTAAAATATTTCCCAAAACGATCGTATCAATATTAACTGCCATTGGTTTTAATGATTTAAGAAACAAGCCAAAAGCAAAAAAGGAAGAAAAAATGAGACCAATAATAGTATCTTCTTTCAGCTTTGTCCGGTGATTAAAAAAGAGCATCGCTGCCGCAGCAAGCCCACCAGAAAAAAAAGCACCAAGAGAAAAAGGTAATCCTAAAAGGTAAGCTCCTGCTACTCCAGGAACAATCGAATGAGAAAGTGCATCACCAATCAGTGACCAACCTTTTAACATCAAAAAAGCAGAAAGAAAGGCACAAACACACCCAACTAATCCAGAAACCCACATTGCGTTAACCATATATTGGTAACTTAGCGGTTCAAGCAACCAAGATATCATGCAACGTGCTCCACTTTTTCAATATTCTCGAGAACTACAGATTGTTTTCCCGACGTGAAAATATTATTTTTTTTTGCGTCTTGAAGATTAAAAATATGATGGTGTAAAGCACCACCAAAAGTCTTCTCAAGATTTTCCTTTGTAAAGACAGTTTCAGTTAATCCAGAAGCCAAAACTGCTCCCTTTACTAAGACAGTGTGATCACAAAATTCACGAACAGAACCTAAATTATGGGTAGAAACTAATATCACAGCTCCTTCTTCACGCAGGTCTTGTAACAAAGCAATAATTTTGTCTTCCGTTGTGATATCAACCCCTGTAAACGGTTCATCTAACAAAATAGCTTTTGCCTGCTGCGCAAGGGCACGCGCCAAAAAAACACGCTTTTTCTGCCCACCAGAAAGTTCACCAATTTGACGCTTGGCAAATGCTAACATATCGACGCGTTCTAATGCGATACGGACAGCTTCATAATCCCGTTCCCGTGCATAACGAAAAAAATTCATGTGACCATACCGCCCCATCAAAACAACATCTTCAACGAGAACAGGAAAATTCCAATCAACATCTTCACTCTGAGGAACATAAGCAATAAGATTTTGTTTTAAAGCCGTATCAACAGGCAAACCAAAAATGCGAATTTTTCCTTTGGATGGTCGTACAAAACCCATAATAGCTTTAAATAATGTTGACTTACCTGATCCATTAACGCCAATCAACGCTGTAATGGAACCTGTTGGACTCTCAAAATTCACGTCGCGCAAAGCTGTATGTCCATTACGATAAGTGACTGTTACCTCTTGAGCAAATATTCCAGATTCTGTCATTGACCCTTTATCCCATCTAATAAGGCATTGCTAATACGCCCACTTGTGACACGTAATAAATCAATATAGGTTGGTACCTCACCATTTTTTTCACTCAGAGAATCAACATACAAAACACCGCCGTATTTAGCCCCTGTCTCTCTCGCAACCTGTTTAGCAGGCGCAGGGGAAATAGTGCTCTCAGAAAAAACTGCTTGTATATTGTGTTTGCGAACCATATCAATAACATGCTTAACTTGCTGTGGCGTTCCTTGCTGATCAGCATTAATTGGCCATAGATAGAGTTCTTTCAGATCAAAATCACGTGCCAAATAGCTAAATGCGCCCTCACTCGTTACAAGCCAACGCTTGTCTTGCGGTACTAATTCCAATTCAGCCTTGATTGGATCAATCGTTGCGCGAATCTTCTGCTTATAAATTTCGGCATTTTCTTTATAAATAGCAGCATGCTCGGGATCGTGCTTTACAAAAGCGTCGCGAATATTATCGACGTAAATCAAAGCAGAGGTTGGCGACATCCACGCATGAGGGTTTGGCTTACCACTGAAAGGCCCCTCACCAATTTTAATCGGCACAATGCCTTTTGAAACAACAACACTTGGAACATCCTTGATATTTTGAAAAAACTTTTCAAACCAAAGTTCCAATTCTAACCCATTCCACAACACAAGATTTGCATCTTGCGCCCGCATAAGATCACGAGGGGTAGGTTGATATTCGTGAATTTCAGCACCTGGTTTGGTGATTGATTCAACATCAGCTGCATCACCTGCTACATTGCGCGCCATATCAGCAATGATCGTGAATGTCGTAACAGCTTTAAATTTGTCAGCGCTAAAAGCGAAATTGGGTGTAAAAAAAACAACACTCCCCCACAATATGGTAAAAAGTATTTTTACGTTCATTGAGCCTCTCTTTATTGCTAATAATTTGCATTATCATTTATGAATAACAGTTATCCTTGACATTTGCAATGAAGGATTCTGACAAAAAATAACTTTTCAAGTTGTTTAAAAACATTCTTTCACACTTAAAAAAACTGATGATTTAAAGAAAATCTGCTTTGTATGGAAAATTTCTTTCAAGAAACTTCATAAACCATGAATGCCAGAAAAATAAGGGAGCGCTTTTGAGTGCTTACTCTTTATAAAATAATCTGATAGAAGAGAAGAAAACTAACAGCGTAAACATGCACCTGTTACCTTAGTGACATTTTCCACCACTTTCAAAGCAAGCTCTTCTAGATCTTCATCCGTTAAAGTCCGTTCAATGGGCTGAATAGTGACTTCAATCGCAACAGATTTTTTATCTTCACCAAGGCTTGAATCTTCAAAAAGATCAAAAACCTGCACTGAATGAATAAGTTTTTTATTCGCTCCACTTGCAGCACGTACGATAAGAGAGGAGGAAACCGTTTTATCAACAACAAATGCAAAATCACGCCGCACCATTTGAAAAGGTGATAGTTTCAATGGAGAACGACTTTTGGTTACCTTTTTCTTTGAATCTGGGATCTTATCAAGAAAAATTTCAAAACCACAGACAGGACCACTTACATCTAACTTTTCCAATGTGACAGGATGAAAAACGCCAAAAAAACCAAGAATAATCTTTGATCCAAGCTTCATAACCCCTGAACGACCAGGATGATACCAATTAGGTGCTCCAACTTCAATTTGAATCTTGCCTATATCCATACCGCACGCTTCTAAAACAGCCATTGCATCAGCTTTGGCATCAAAAACATCAACTGTTGCAGCATTACCGTGCCAAAAACGCCCTGCCCCTTCAAGTCGTTCTGTTCCTCGACGAATTCCACCAGCAACACATTGCTGTTTATCAGGTGTATCACCTTCATAGATGCTGGAAACCTCAAACAAAGCAAGATCTGGAAAACCATGATCAGCATTTCGCTGTGCTGCAATCAGCAAACTAGGTAAAAGAGAAGGACGCATCACCGACATATCAGCAGAAATAGGATTTACTAATTTAAGCTGTTCTTGACCACCACCAAAAGCAAAAGCCTGACTTTCAGAAATAAAAGACCACGTCACGGCTTCCTTCATACCACGATATGCTAAAGCTAAACGCGCAACACGTGAATGAACCTGTGCATTTGTCAAAACTGAACCTTTTCCCACTGTAAAATCTGCTAACGGAATAGGTTTAATTTTATCCAACCCATAAATTCTCATTACCTCTTCTACTAAATCAGCTTTATCAGCAATATCAGGACGCCATGTTGGTACTTTAATGGTAACTACATTTCCTTTCCCTTCAATACGAAATCCAAGCTGCATCAAAATAGTAATGGCTTGTTCACGCTCTATTTCTAAGTTTGTCAAACGCTTCATTTCAGAAAAAGGAAAGGCGATTTGTTTGGTTTCTGGTTGCTGATAACCAATGACCTTCGTCTTGGATACCTCACCACCACAAAGGTGTAAGGCTAATTCTGTAGCAATCTCAAGCCCTGTTTCCATAAAAGCCGGATCAACACCCCGCTCAAACCGATAACGCGCATCACTGATAAGCCCTAATGCACGTCCCGTCTGCGCAATACTCTTTGAATCCCAAAGCGCCGACTCAATGATAACGCGACAGGTCTTCTCATCACAGCTCGTTCTTTCACCACCCATAATACCGGCAATCGAAACAACTCCCTCTTCATCTGCAATGACACAATCTTTGACACCCAAATCATAGACTTTTCCATTAAGTGCTTGAAGTTGTTCACCTTCACGACCACAACGCACACTCAAATTCCCTTTAATCTTATCCGCATCAAAAACATGAAGCGGACGACCAAGATCAAAGCTTATGTAATTGGTCATATCAACCAACGCATTAATAGGTCTCAAACCAATTGCACTCAAACGCTGCTGCATCCATTGTGGTGACGCACCATTTTGAACATTGCGTATTTCACGCCAAGCAAAACCTGAACATAGCAATAAGCTTTGCGAAAACTCTAAAGAAACATGAAGCGGTGTTTCAAAAGAAGCATCAAATTGTGGCAACGATAATTCTTTTAATCGCCCAATTCCAGCAGCAGCTAAATCACGCGCGATACCACGAACACCCGTGCAATCAGAACGATTGGGAGTCAAACCAATATCAATGACTGGATCATCTAAACCTGCATAAGCAACGAATGAACCTCCTATAGGTGCATCCTCTGGGAGTTCGATAATCCCATCATGCTCACTTGATAATTCAAGCTCTGCTTGTGAACACATCATCCCAAAACTTTTAACCCCGCGAATTTTTCCTACAGACAAGGTCACATCAAGTCCTGGCACATAAGTGCCTGGCAATGCAAGAACACCAACAAGTCCAGCACGTGCATTTGGCGCCCCACAAACAATTTGCATAGGCATACCAGACCCCGTATCTACTGATAAAATCTGTAATTTATCTGCGTCGGGATGTTTTGTTGCTGTTAAAACTTTTGCAATCACAAAACCTTTTAAAGAAGAACGGTCATCAACATGATCAACCTCAAGACCGATAGCGGTTAATTTATCGCAAATTTCATTCAAAGATGCATCTGTCTCTAAGTGATCTTTCAACCAAGACAATGTCAATTTCATTTTAAAACCTCACATCAAAGCTATGATAAGATCACACATTATTTAAAGCAGGAAAAAAGCAGGCATATCAAAGCAACGAAAGCCATAATGATCTAGCCAACGCAGATCAGCATCAAAAAAAGCTCGCAAATCAGGCATACCGTATTTCAACATGGCAATGCGATCAATGCCCATTCCCCACGCAAATCCCTGATATTCATCGGGATCTAAACCAACATTCTTCAATACATGAGGATGAACCATTCCACATCCCAAAATTTCCAGCCAATCCTGTCCCTCACCGAATTTTACTTCTGAACCAGAACGATCACACTGGATATCCACTTCCATAGATGGTTCCGTAAAAGGAAAAAAAGAGGGACGAAAACGCATCTTCACAGATGAAACTTCAAAAAAAGCTTTACAAAAAGTCTCATGAAGCCACATCATATGTGCAATGGTAGAGGTTTTATCAATCACAAGGCCTTCTACTTGATGAAACATTGGTGAATGAGTTGCATCTGAATCCATACGGTAAGTTTTTCCAGGAATAATGATACGTATGGGTGCTTTTTGTTTTTCCATCGTACGAATTTGCACGGGTGATGTATGGGTGCGCAATAATTTGCGCTCTCCTGTTTTACCGACATCAAAAAAGAAAGTATCATGCATTTCGCGTGCTGGATGGCCTTCAGGAAAATTCAATGCCGTAAAATTGTAATAATCTGTTTCAATATCTGGTCCTTCTGCAAGTGAAAAACCCATATTTGTGTAAATAGCTATAATTTCTTCAATCACCTGTGAGATAGGATGGATACGCCCCCGTTCTATAGGTGAAGAACGAACAGGTAAGGTTACATCAACCGTTTCGCTAGAAAGGCGAGCATCCATTGCTTGTTTCTTAAGAAGATCACGCCTTTGCGTCCATAACTCTAAAACACGATTTTTTAACCCATTAAGAGCCGGCCCCATTTTATGGCGTTCTTCAGCGCTCATCTTTCCTAATGTTTTTAATTTTTCAGAGATGCTCCCTTTTTTGCCTAACGCCGCAATACGCACTGCTTCAAGTGCCTGTTCATTATCCGCTGCTTCTAAAGCTAAACAAATTTCTTGTTCCAGATGCTCAACATCGCTCATCTTTTTGCCTATTTTTTTAATAAAAAAAACCCGCACTCGTAAAAACCAGTACGGGACCCTGAATAAATGAATGCTTTAAGAGAACACGACTGGCTTACTTGACAGCGCCTTCAAAAGCATTAGGCGTCGTGTCTTTTAAATATTCCAAAGCCTTCTTTGCATAAACTACTAAAGTAGAAAAAGCTTCTGCTTCGTGAACTGCTATATCTGAAAGAACTTTACGATCAACCTCAACTCCAGCCTTTGATAAACCATCAATAAAGCGCGCATAAGTTAAACCTTCTGCACGAACAGCGGCATTAATTCTCTGAATCCACAAAGCACGGAAAGTACGTTTCCTATTCTTGCGATCACGATAAGCGTACTGCTTTGAACGATCAACTGCTGCTTTAGCTGCACGAATAGTATTTTTGCGCCGGCCGTAAAAACCTTCAGCCTGTTTCAGAACTTTTTTGTGCTTAGCATGCGCTGTCGCACCCCTTTTTACACGTGCCATGTAATAATCTCCTAAAAATCAAAAGCGTAAAGTTTAAACACCATTTGGCAAATAATACTGAATGACTTTTTTAGCATCTTGTTCGCTCAAAACCATCGTTCCACGGGCATCACGAATAAATTTATTTGAACGCTTAATCATGCCGTGACGTTTGCCAGCAGCTGTTACTTTAACTTTGCCTGACGCAGTGATTTTAAACCGCTTCTTAGCGGACGACTTGGTCTTCATCTTGGGCATTTTGCTACTCCATACAATTTTATTTATTCAAGTGGACCTATTCACTCAAGCGAAACAACGGCGGAACAACGCTTGAATAAGCATTTAAACAGCCACGGCATGCCCTGCCGGGCGGTTCTAACAGCGTTTTCATAAGCTAGTATACACAAAATAGCAAGACCATATCAAAAAAAAATCGGAGACCCATTGCCTTGAATTTCAACCAAAGGTGCTGGAATTGCATTTGTTTTGATGGCTGCTTTACACAGATCAGCAATAATACATTGCGTACATTGTGCTTTACGCGCTTGGCAAATATAACGCCCATGTAAAATAAGCCAATGATGCGCATGACGAAGATAATGCACCGGTATAATCTTTAGTAATTTTTCTTCAACAATCTCTGGTGTTTTGCCAAATGCTAAACCAAGACGGTTTCCAAGCCGAAAAATATGCGTATCTACCGCCAATGTAGGCTGATCAAAAGCAACATTCAAAACAACATTAGCCGTTTTACGCCCTACTCCAGGAAGTGCCATAAGTGCTTCACGTTTATCAGGCACTTGACCACCATAGTGATCAATTAAAAAATTGCAAAGTGCATAAATATTACGCGCTTTTGCACGCCAAAGACCAATTGTACGAATATGACGTGCAATTTCTTCTTCTCCTAATGCAACCATTTTTTCCGGTTGATCAGCGAGGCGAAATAATTCTTTTGTCGCTTTATTCACACTCGTATCTGTAGCCTGAGCTGAAAGAACAACCGCAACTAAAAGAGTAAAAACATTGGTATAGATAAGATCACTCTTAGGAGTGGGACGTTGAATAGAAAAACGACGAAATATTTCTTCAATTTCGTCTTTGCTATACAATATTTTAACAAATTTTCGTGTCTGTAATAACTTTATTTTTCTTTGAATCATTGAACTCTCTTATCTTCTCTCTTGAAGTTATCATCCACACTCGCCATATTGAGAGAGATGTAGCGAGCACTTTGTTATAGAGCTTGGTTTAAGTAGAGTCGCTTTGAAGAGGACACTCACAATGACACATGTGACGCCTTTCTCCAATCCCTTTCTTTTAGGATTTGAAACTATAGAAAAAGCATTGCGACGTATTGGTAAAGCTGATGAGGCTTATCCGGCCTATAATATTGAACGTTTGCACAAAAACGACGACACAAACCGTATACGCATAACTTTGGCTGTTGCTGGGTTTAAAGTCAATAACCTCAATATCTTGCTTGACAACAATCAACTAATCATTCATGGTAAACAAGCGGATGGTCAAAATCATGAGTATTTATATCGCGGTATAGCGGCACGTCAATTTCAACGCATCTTTGTTCTCGCTGAGGGAATGCATGTTACGAATGCTGAGTTGAAAAATGGTCTCTTATCAATTAATCTGCATCAACCGAAATCAAAAAAGCAAACAGTGCAGATTCCGATCAATTGTAGTAGCGGTGAGTAATAAACATTAAAGCGTAAAGGAGTAGTGAAATGGGAGAGCACAAACAGAACCTGCCGTTGCAAGATACAACTCACTCCGATACGGGGCAAATTGCTTATTTAAAAAAGGTTTGTACAGATGATTTGGCTAAAAACTTTCCAGATCTTCCACCAATGACCCCAGGCATTACAATATGGGCTCTCTTTGGTGAAACAGGCTATCCAATCATTTTATCCGATGAGCGTGCTATCGCTCTTGCAGGAGCCAACGAGCATGAACTAAAAATTGTAACTCTGCACTAAATTGTTGCACAAAAAATAATGAAAGCATCTACTCTATTAGTCTTGTATGAGAAAGCACGACGGACGATAAACCTTTTTATGGATAAATTGGAAGCAAATTATTCCAGTTTTAGAGATATCGTCATTTTTTTAATCAAAAAGCGCGCTTGTATTTAACTTCGTACTATCCCTCTTACAACTATCAATCTTTTGAGCGATGGTATCTGTTTTTTCTTTGATATTCTGCTGTCTTGTTTTTACTAAGAAGTAATCTTTGTTGATTAATATTCTTTGAATTTATTCTGTTATCGACATTTATCTTGAACTTTTTACCTTCTAATATTGCATTTCTTTATTAATAAAAGCTTTGATAAAAAAATACTCCCATGATATTCTTAAATACATTGAAAGCGTTTTATCCAACCCGTGTAACCAGAAAAACTACATTCGCTCGTTCCAGACATAATAAATTCCGTATTTAAGTCTATACCAATCTAATCCCTGTTGCGGACATCCTCCTTTAACGCCACCCACATGCCTTTAATTGTTGTTCATATTGTTTAGACATTTTTGTCATACGCTGTGCCGCTCGGACAAGCTCTGCACTTACATACCCTCTACTACGCGCATAAGCACCATGTCCCATATGATAATTTAAATAAAGGCTATATGCATCATCAAAACTCACACCGTTGCGTTGAACACTTTGGCGATGGTACCAAGCAACAAAATCAGCGGCATCTGCAAAATTAGTCCGCCATGCAAAAGTCCGTCCCGTAGAGCGGAGATACATTGCCCATGTACTGTCAAGTGCCTGAGAATAACCATACGCTGTCGACCGACGTTTCCATGGAATAAAACCAAAAAGTTTTGTGCGTGGAGGACGTGCATTGTGACGAAAATTCGATTCCATCTTAATGGTTGCAAGAATAATAGGCATAGGAATCCCATACCGCATTTCTGCGCGTTTAGAAGCTTTGCCCCAATTATCAAAAAAACCATTTTTTTGCGCTAAAATGGCGCAAGCATCGTTTGTATAGATCGGGGAAGTTGTTGCACATCCCCCTAGCAGAAACACCAATGCCAAAAAAAACAAAAGGCGCCGCATATCCTCTTTTCCTCTCATTAGGAAATTAATGAGATATGGATACTAAAAAATTATTACCAATCAATAAAGAATATGGACATACCTGTAATTACTGGGAGCCTTGTTTTACTCCTCATCTACCAAATGCAATGATTGAGATTGAATAGAGGTTGTCATTTTCGTTGGCTCAAAGCTATTCTCTTTTAACTCAAAAGTTTCAATGCGATTGGCTCGTTTCATAATTTTGGAGGATGATATTACAATCCCTTCTATGTCTTCACCCGCTTTGTAAAAATGCTTCTGTAACGCGCGAACACGCGTATCCATTCGTCCAAAATCTTCCATCAATTTTGCCACTTCTGACTGAATCAAATGCGCTTGTTCACGCATCCGAGCATCTTTCATAATGGTTTGTACAACCTGAACAGATAACATCAACAAAGATGGTGATACAATAATCACATGGGATCGATTGGCTTTTTGTACCAATGGCTCAAAATCTTCATAAATTGTTGCAAAAATCGATTCCGAGGGCACAAAGAGAAAAGCAGTGTCGTGTGTTTCTCCCGGAATTAAATATTTTTGTGCAATATCGCGAATATGAACTTCCATATCGGTACGGAATTGGCGTTCCGCTTCCTGACGCTCTTGCGCTGATGTTGCTTTACGCATGGCATTCCACGCCTCTAGAGGAAATTTCGCATCAATCACAAGAGAAGGTGCCTTATTCGGCATATGAATGAGACAATCTGGGCGCTTTCCATTAGAGAGAACTGCCTGAAAAGCATAAGCATTTGTTGGTAGGGCATCGGCAATAATTGCTTCCATCCTTCCCTGACCAAAAGTGCCACGTGTCTGCTTATTGCTTAAAATAGCCTGTAACTGAACAACCTGTCCTGTAAGCGACTGAATATTATTTTGCGCCGCATCAATCACCGCTAAACGTTCTTGCAAACGAGCCAAATTTTCATAAGTAGATTTGGTCTGCACTTGAAGCGTTTGACCTAAATTGGCTGTCATCCCATTGAGTTGCTCACTGAGTGACTTATTCAATTCAGCCTGCCTTTGACCAAAAATTTCCGCCATAGTCTGCATTCGCCCTTGCATTTCAGCTTGTGTCTTTAGCAATGCAGCCATCTGCATTTGTGCCTCACGAGCACGTTCAGCAGTTTCATTTTCCAAAAGTGTCTTTTTCCGATGAGAATGTATCAGCATAAAAAATGCCAAGCAAATGAGTATCAGTAAAAAAAGAGCACTCAGTTTAGCAAAAAACTCATCAGCAAGCATAAAAGAAAAAAACGAATCATACATACCAAGTAATATAATCCTCTTATCATAAAAAAGCGCAAGAATCCGTTATTCAATATTGACCCATAACAAACCATTGATTAATCTGTACTTATGCCAATTAAAACTTTAATTACTTTACCTAATCCGATTTTACGGGAAGTTTCCAAACCCGTCGAGCATATCGATTCAACTCTTCGAAAGCTTGCTGATGATATGTTGAATACGATGTATGATGCCCAAGGTATTGGTCTTGCTGCTGTTCAAATTGGTATACCGCTGCGTATGTTGGTCATAGATGTCTCCAGAGATGATATCCAAAAAAATCCGCTTGTTATTATTAACCCAAAAATCTTATGGCTTTCTGATGAGCGTAATATTTATAAAGAAGGCTGCCTCTCTATTCCTGAATATTATGCGGAAGTTGAACGTCCCAAACGCCTTTGTGTTCGCTATCAAGATCGACAAGGAAAACAAACAGAAATTGAGGCTGATGATCTCCTAGCGACTTGCTTACAACACGAAATTGACCATTTGAACGGCTGCCTTTTTATAGATCATATTTCAAAAATCAAACGTGATATGGTGATACGAAAATTTAAAAAACGAGCAAAAGAAAAAAACGCACAGGAAGCAGTTTTGTAATGGCATTACGGTTAAGTTTTATGGGAACACCTGATTTTTCTGTTCCTATTTTACATGCTTTGTTGAATGCGGGACATAATATTGTAGCTGTTTACAGCCAACCTCCCCGCCCAGCAGGGCGTCGTGGTCTTAAACTGATCCCCTCACCTGTTCAAAATGCCGCACAAGAAAAATGCATCCCTGTGTTCACTCCTCAAACGTTAAAAACAGGTGAACAACAAGCCCAACTTACAGCACTTCGTGTTGATGCTGTTGTTGTTGTCGCCTATGGGCTCCTCTTACCGAAAGCTATTCTTGAAACACCACGTTTTGGTTGTTTTAATGCCCATGCTTCACTCTTACCACGTTGGCGTGGCGCTGCTCCTATTCAGCGTGCAATTATGGCTGGTGATAAAAAAACAGGGATGATGATTATGAAAATGGATGAAGGACTTGATACAGGACCTATTGCTCTCTCCCACTCCATCCCTATCACCGATAACATGACGACCTATGAACTTTCAGACAAACTTTCACATATAGGTGCAGAACTTATGGTAAAAGCTCTGTCAGCTCTTGAAAAAGGACAGCTTAAACTTACCCCACAATCAGAAGAAGGCATAACCTATGCCTCTAAAATCAAAAAGGAAGAGACTCGGATCGATTGGACAAAACCTGCAGAACTTATTCATAGGTATATTCGTGCACTTTTTCCCTCTCCTAGTTGCTGGTGCAACATGAATATCGGTGGACGAGAAGAGCGCGTAAAAATTCTTGGAAGTCGCTTAACAATGGGTCCTTCTCTTGAAATTGGTCGGATAGAACCAAATTCTTTGATTGTCCACTGCGGAAAGGGACGTTTAGAAATAACTCATCTCCAAAGATCTGGTGGTAAAATTCTTGATAGCGCCACATTTTTGCGAGGCGCTCATATTTCTGCTGTTTTTTAATATGCCACGTTTTAAACTCACCCTTGAATATGATGGCTCAAATTACGCCGGCTGGCAACGCCAAACAGAACTCCACACCATACAAGGGGCTCTTGAACAAGCTATTTTTCACTTTTGTGGACAACAATTAACCATTACGACAGCTGGTCGAACTGATGCAGGTGTGCACGCTACGGGGCAAGTTGCACATGTTGATTTTGAAAAAAATTGGCACACGCACACTGTACGTGATGCACTCAATGCGTATTTACAAAAACAAGGAGAAGATATTTCGATCTTAAATGTACAAAATGTCCCCGATAACTTTGATGCACGATTTTCCGCAGTTAAACGCCATTATCTTTTTAAAATCCTTAATCGCCGCTCACCACCAGCTCTAAACACCAAGCGCGTGTGGTGGTTGCCAAAACCCCTCAATGCTGAAGCCATGCATGAAGCTGCCCAAAAACTTGTAGGACAACACGATTTTACCACTTTCCGCTCAGCCCATTGCCAAGCAAAAAGCCCTATTCGTACCCTTGAACGCCTTGATGTGCAAAGAGAAGGAGAGGAGATTTTCCTCTATGCACAAGCCCGTTCTTTTCTTCATCATCAAATTCGTTCATTTGCAGGAAGCCTCATGGAAGTTGGTATCGGTCGCTGGACAGCACGAGATCTTGAAGCGGCTCTTCATGCTAAAGACCGTAAACGTTGTGGTGTCGTTGCACCACCTTCAGGGCTTTATTTGACCAAAGTGGAATATTAATCATCCTGCAAAAGTTACTTCTTCAACAGCAATTAAGGAAGCTTATAAAAAGAACGAATTTCTTCAAAAGCTTCCGCTGCTGTATTGACAAATGTCATCAGTGTGAGGTCATCAGGAGAGATCGTACCTTGTGCTGATAAATAATCAAAATTAATAACATTGTTCCAAAATTCTTTGCCAAACATCAAAATTGGAACCTGTTTCATCCGTCCTGTTTGCATTAAAGTTAAAGTTTCAAATAACTCATCTAGGGTACCAAACCCTCCTGGAAAAATAGCTAACGCCTTCGCCCGCATTAAAAAATGCATTTTACGCATCCCTAAATAATGAAAATTAAAACATAAATGCGGAGTTACATAAGAATTAGGCATTTGCTCATGTGGTAAAACAACATTTAAGCCAACCGTTGGTGCACCAACATCAGCGGCACCACGATTTCCTGCTTCCATTACCCCTGGTCCTCCCCCCGTGATAACCACAAACTCACGATACTGTGTCGTGGCAGAATAGCATGAACACAAACGCGCAAATTCCCTTGCTTCATCGTAATAATGTGACATAGCATGTAAATTTTTCTTTTGCGTTTCATTTTTTGCCGACCACGCTGCTTGTCCAGATTCGGGAATACGCGCACCACCAAATAAAACAATTGTTGATTGAATATTATATTCCTGAAGCACTATTTCTGGCTTTAAAAACTCAAGACCAATGCGTTGTGAGCGTAACTCAGGACGCATCATAAACTCTTGGTCGATATACGCCAAACGATAAGTAGGCGAATGCATTTGTACTGAATCAGGAACTTCATGCATCTGTTGTAGAGCATCTTTTACATGGAGAAGTGGCACCCAATTCTTTTGTTCTTTTTCTCTTTTTTCTTTGTCATCCTTTTTCATGCCTTGTCCTATTTCCTCATCGTTTTATTGACTAAACACATTTCTTCGCGTAGGTCATAAAAATACATCTTGAAGCTTTCAACTTATTTAACGGAACTTTGATCATGACTTATCTTACACAACTTGAGATGATTATTGAAAAAGCATTTAACGATCGCAATTCTATCACTACTACCACAAAGGGGGAAATTCGTGAGAGTGTTGAACACGCATTAAACCTTCTTGATAAAGGTGAAATCCGCGTAGCGGAACGTCAAAAAAATGGACAATGGCATGTTCACCAATGGTTAAAAAAAGCCGTCCTTCTCTCTTTTCGACTTAATCCTATGCAAATTATTGCAGGTGGGATAGATGGAACATATTGGTGGGATAAAGTTCCTTCGAAATTTTCTGGTTGGCAAGAAGCTGATTTTAAAAAAGCCGATTTTCGTTCAGTGCCTGGAGCTATTGTACGCCATTCTGCCTATGTTGCTCCCAATGTTATATTGATGCCATCCTTTGTAAATCTTGGTGCCTTTGTCGATGAGGGAACAATGGTTGATACATGGACTACTGTTGGCTCCTGTGCACAAATTGGAAAAAATGTTCATCTTTCTGGTGGTGTCGGTATCGGAGGTGTTTTAGAACCATTGCAAGCAAACCCAACAATTATTGAAGATCATTGCTTTATCGGTGCTCGCTCTGAAGTCGTTGAAGGTTGTATTATTCGTGAAGGTGCAGTTTTAGGGATGGGAGTCTTTATTGGCAAATCTACAAAGATTATTGATCGTACAACAGGCGAAGTTTTTATAGGCGAAGTACCTGCCTATTCTGTTGTAGTTCCAGGCTCCCTTCCTAGCAAACCATTGCCAAACGGTGAAGCAAGTCCGAATCTTTATTGTGCTGTCATAGTGAAACGCGTTGACCAAAAAACACGAGAGAAAACATCTATTAACGATCTTTTGCGTGATTAAAAATATGCTTAAAAAGCCTTAGCCAATCAACAAAATGTAAAAGCACTATCAACGAGGGAGAATAATCTTTTTTTCATTATTTACTCATTTTAAGCGCTTGAATAAAAGCCGATTGCGGAATTTCTACTTTTCCGAATTGGCGCATTCGTTTTTTGCCTTCTTTTTGCTTTTCTAAAAGTTTGCGCTTACGTGTTACATCACCCCCGTAACATTTAGCCGTTACATCTTTACGCAAAGCACGAATTGTTTCACGCGCAATAATTTTACCGCCAATTGCTGCTTGAACCGGAATCTGAAACATATGCTGAGGAATAAGATCTTTTAGTTTTTCGCACATGGAACGCCCGCGCCTTTCCGCAATAGTGCGGTGCACAAGCATCGACAATGCATCAATAGACTCTCCATTCACCAAAATAGACATTTTAACTAAATCGCCTTCTGCATAATCCCTCATCTGATAATCGAAGGAAGCATAACCCTTTGAGATTGATTTTAAACGATCATAAAAATCAAAAACCACCTCATTCAGCGGCAAATCGTATGTTGCCATCGCACGCGTTCCGACATAGGATAAACCAACCTGTATCCCTCGCCGTTCTTGGCAAAGTTCTAAAATTGATCCAAGATAATTATCAGGAGTCATAATTGTAGCCCGAATCCATGGTTCTTCAATGGAAGAAATTTTAACAATATCAGGCATATCTGCTGGGTTGTGTAATTCTTTAACAGAACCATCATTCATATTCATGCGATAAACAACCGAAGGTGCTGTTGCAATTAAATCCAAATTAAACTCACGCTCTAACCGCTCTTGAATAATTTCAAGATGAAGAAGCCCTAAAAAGCCACAACGAAAGCCAAACCCTAAAGCCGCTGATGTTTCCATTTCAAAGGAAAAACTTGCATCATTTAAGCGCAATTTTCCCATTGCTGCACGCAAATCTTCAAAATCAGCTGCATCAATGGGAAAAAGTCCACAAAAAACAACTGGTTGCGCCGGTTTAAACCCAGGTAACGCTTCTGCACAAGAGTGGCGTTCTTCCGTAATGGTATCACCAACCCGTGTATCGGCAACTTCTTTGATAGAGGCCGTTATAAAGCCAATTTCCCCTGGCCCTAATTCATCAACTTGAATCATTTTTGGAGTAAAGACTCCAACCCGTTCAACTGGATATTTTGCTCCTGTACCCATCATGCGAATAGTTTGACCTTTTTTCAATACACCATCAATTACCCGCACCAAAACAATGACACCAAGATATGCATCATACCAACTATCAACCAACATCGCCTTTAAAGGTTCGTTAACATCACCAGTACGTGGAGGTGGCAATTGCATCACAATTGCTTCTAAAACATCAGGAACACCTAAACCCGTTTTTGCTGATATTTCCACTGCCTGAGATGTATCGATACCTATCACATCTTCAATTTGTTCTTTAACACGCTCAGGTTCTGCCGCTGGAAGATCAACCTTATTGAGCACAACAACCAATTCATGAGAATTATCAATAGCTTGATAAACATTCGCCAATGTTTGCGCCTCTACACCTTGGCTCGCATCCACAACCAAAAGTGAACCTTCACAAGCTGCCAATGAACGTGAAACCTCATAAGCAAAATCAACATGACCAGGTGTATCAATAAGATTTAAAATATAGGTTTCACCACTCTTTGCTTTATAGTGCAAACGTACCGTTTGTGCTTTAATAGTAATTCCACGTTCACGCTCAATATCCATGGAATCGAGCACTTGCTCTTTCATCTCACGTGTTTCAAGCCCTCCCGTCATTTGTATCAAACGATCAGCTAAAGTCGACTTTCCATGGTCGATGTGTGCCACGATGGAAAAATTACGAATATAATTACGATCTACTGTCATACGGGCGATTTAGCAAAGAATAGCACAAAACGCAAAGACCAATTACACCTCTTTGAAAACCTTTCAAGAAAATATAAATGGAAAGAGCTTCTCAAAACACAATTTCCAATAACCTAAAAAATGAAGCTTTTGTTTGCTAAACGAAGTATCAATAATTAAAAGTAATGCTATATGCCCGTACGATATTAGAAATGTGTATAAAGTTTAGACTTGTAATAAAATTTACAAAAAGCGTTGTTTTCTATTTGTATACAATAACCTACTTTAACCTACTTTTTTATCAATTTTACACAAAATAAAAAGACTTACACCCTTTAAAGAATTTCTTCTTTTAAAAGTGAAAAAGCGTAACGAATCTCTTTTAATTTATTTGAAAAAGGAGTAAAAGTTGAATCTCTCCAAACAAAATATCACAAAGTAAAATTATGAAAAAAGAGAGAGAAGTTAATCAGCTTTTTCTCACTTTATCTTTTTTCCGCCATTGTGAAGGTTGTAATTCAGCCACGACAATTCCAATCAAGATGAATGCTCCTCCCAATAAAGCTAAAGGGGACAAACGCTCACCAGCTAAACGCCCAACAATGCCAGCCCATACAGGCTCACCTGCGTAAATGAGTGTTGCACGTGTAGGCGAAATAGACTTTTGTGCCCAATTCATCGCCAATTGAATGATAGCACTCATTAATGCCAATCCTATACCGATACTCAGCCATACCCACGAAAATTCGGGAATGCTTTCACCCATAAAAGGCATACAAAGAAATGATAAAAGACCACTAAAAAATAACTGCATAATCGTTACGCGCCGGCTATCAACCTTATTAGCAAAAATTCCAATGAGTATAACCTCTGCAGCAATTGCTAAAGCACCTAACAAAGTCAGAATTTCACCCTTTGAAAAATCAAACCTTCCCGGCTTTTGTCCAGAAATAAGTACAAGCCCGATAAAAGCGAAAACGATACCGATCCAACAAGCTAAACGAGGTGGCTTTTTAAAAACAATCCATTGCAATATTGGAACTATAGGAACATAAAGCGCTGTAATAAAAGCCGACTGACTACTCATAATGGTTTGCAGCCCTGTAGCTTGCAAAGCGTAACCAAAAAACATTCCCGAACCAATAGCCATCCCAGCAAAAATTTCATAAACAGTTATATCTTTCATAGAGCGCCAAAAAATTGCCCCACACATAAGCGATGCAATAATAAAACGAAATCCCACAAAGAAGAGAGGGCCGCTATAGCGTACCGCTATGTGAATCACTAAAAATGTAATGCCCCACAATATTGTTGCAGTAAATAATGCTAATTCTGGCTTGCACAATAAAGGATGTTTCAACTGTTTTATATTAATCATGAAAGGTTTTTCTCCTCCAGTTTTTCCGTATATCTTATGGAATAATAAGCGTTCCAGCTCCCTGTTCGGTGAACAGCTCTAGCAGGACAGAATGGGGAGTTTTGCCATTTAAAATGGCAACACCTTCGACACCATTTTGGAGAGCTTTTATACAAGTCTCTACCTTTGGGATCATACCATCTGAAATTGTTCCATTTTTTATAAGATTCTCAGCTTCAGAAATTGTCAATTTCTTTAAAAGTTTACCCTGTTTACCCAAGACACCAGAAACATCTGTAAGAAACAAAAGGCGTTTGGCCTCTAATGCACCGGCAATGGCTCCAGCAAAAATATCAGCATTAATATTATAGGTTTTGCCATCGCGACCTGGCGCTACAGGAGCAAGAACTGGAATCATTTCAGAACATGCCAAAAGATCCAGTAATGTGCGATCAACTTCAACAGGTTCACCAACAAATCCCAAATCTAAAACACGTTCAATATGTGAATCGGGATCAATTATAGTTTTATAAGCTTTTTCGGCAAAAACCATATTGCCATCTTTACCGCATAACCCTATTGCCCATTCACCCTCTGCATTGATAAGAGCAACAATTTCCTTGTTTATGGAGCCTGCCAAAACCATTTCAACCACTTCCACAACCCGCTCATCGGTTACACGCAAACCATTTTCAAACCGCGACTCAATTCCCATTTTCATCAAAATTTCTGCAATCTGAGGACCTCCACCATGAACAACAACGGGATTAATTCCTGATTGCTTCAACAGAGCAATATCACGCGCAAACGCTCGCCCCAAAGCAGGATCACCCATAGCGTGACCACCATACTTCACAACAACCGTTTCATTTTCATATTTTTGCATATAAGGTAAAGCAGACGATAAAAATGCTGCTTGTTTTTCAAAAACATCTGCAACATCGTTTTCAACATCATCCATTAAAAGGGCCTCCTCATCACTTTTTACCCTTTTTTAGTAGAGTTTAGAAAAAGTGAAAACAAATTTCAAAATAAGTTTTACTCTATCCGTTCCCCTAAAAGACACTTAATTTTTCTTTAAATTACGATCAAAGTAATAATGAGATAATAAAAAAGTAACTTCTTTTAAAAATTCGCCTCGAAAAATTAATCAAAATAAGCGTACAAAATATCATTTCTTTATGATTTTATGTATAAAATTAGGAAGCAGAATTTAGAAGAACTGCTAAGCTATGCCGTACATTCAACTCATTATCTTTACTCTATTGAGCTTTAACAATGAATGTGGATGTATACAACTATTGATTTTATAAGACGAAAACAAGAATTCTTTATAGTGGTGAAATTAATCTCTAATACAAGAAATGACTCAACCGTAGATATACCAAATATGCTAAAGTCTTAACCTAGAAATTCATCTTTTTCACAATAATTAGAAATTAAAAAATACCACTCGAATGCTCTATCTCGTAGCAGCATAATCCAACTTTGTAATCTTATCAGACCATACAAATTTTCCTGAAACAACGCATGAAACTATAAAAATATTATAATTATTTAAAGAAATCCCAATTCATTCAAATTCTGCTATATGTACTAACTAAGTTTTTGCTACCCCATCGGTTCCTATCTTTAACCAAGTGATTTTACAGTTTTAATTTAAAAGAAAAATGAATTACAAGACTCAAAGCAAAGTATATTTTTAGTGAAAAAACTATAAAATACCTTATGCTCTCTGGTAATAAAAAACCATAAAAAATATCCAATTTGGGCTCAAACAAAAACAAGAAGAATCTCCACTTTTTTCTAACGAGTGTGATGCAATAAAAAATTCAATTAAAATAATCTTTCAAGTGGCATTTCCATACCTTAATTCTGTTGAGTATTTAATCATTTCGACCAGAAATATTCTCAAAAAACTCCTTCATCCGCGAAAAAAAACCGTGTGATTGCGGTGAATTCTCATGATTTGAAAGCTTTTCAAACTTTTGCAACAATTCGCGCTGCTCTTGTGTTAATTTCTGCGGTGTTTCAATAGCGATATGAATATAAAGGTCACCCCTTGCCTGCTGACGACGCAACATGGGCATACCTTTGCCTTTAAGGCGGAACTGACATCCATTTTGTGTCCCTTCTGGAATCTTAACACGTGCCTTGACACCATCAAGATCGGAAACTTCAAACTCTCCTCCTAAAGCCGCTGTTACCATTGAAATAGGAACGCGACAGTGAAGATCTGCCCCTTCTCGCTGAAAAAATTCATGTGGTTTAATGGAAAGAAAAATATAAAGATCGCCGCTAGGACCACCACGAATGCCAGAATCTCCTTCCCCAGAAAGGCGAATACGCGTACCATCTTCAATGCCAGCTGGAATATTCACGCTTAATGAACGCTTTTTTTCCATTCGTTTCGTCCCCTGACATTTTGGGCATGGATCCGTAATCGTTTCACCACGTCCATGACATGCAGGGCATGTTCGCTCAATAGAAAAAAAACCTTGGGCAGCACGCACACGACCAGCCCCATGACAAGTTCCACAAACTTGAGGCTTAGAGCCCTTTTTTGCACCCGATCCTTCACAGGCATCACAAGTAACAGAACTGGGAATATTAATTTGCGCAGTTTTTCCTGAAAATGCCTCTTCCAAAGTCACTTCCATATTATAACTCAGATCTGCACCACGCTCGCGACCATCACTACGCTTACGGTGTGCGCCTCCCATAATTTCGCCAAAAAAATCTTCAAAAATGTCCGAAAATCCGCCACCTGCAGCAAAACCACTAAAGGGATTTGCTCCTTCTCGGCCGTTATTTTCAAAAGCTGCATGACCAAATCGATCATAAGCAGCGCGTTTTTGAGGGTCTTTGAGAACTTCATAAGCTTCGCCGATTTCTTTAAATTTTCGCTCTGCCTCTTTATCCCCTGCGTTGCGATCAGGATGATATTGCATCGCTAACCTACGAAACGCAGATTTCAGCTTTTTATCATCACATTCGCGAGTTACGCCAAGAATTTCATAATAATCAACCTTCATCATGTATTCCTGATAATTTTTTGTTATCCATCTTAACGGATAATACTTGTTTTCAATTTATATTTTTAGTCACAAAGTTGCAACTCATCTCAAATAACAAAGCCCAGCCTTATATCCCAAAGGCTGGGTTTATTAATTTAATCAATACATTTGCTTACACTATTTCTTCTTGTCATTAATTTCTTCAAAATCAGCATCGACAACATCATCATCCTTGGTATCTGTTTCAGTGTTATCTGTTGCTGCTTGTGAAGCTTCATACATCGCCTGTCCAAGCTTCATACTGACTTCTGCCAACTTCTGCATTTTTGCTGTCACTTCTTCAGTATCACTGCCATCAAGTGCAGACTTCAAATCAGATATCGCAGTTTCAATTTGTTCCTTTTCTTCAGTTGATACCTTGTCGCCATATTCATTCAATGATTTTTCAGTCGAATGGATAAGAGATTCCGCCTGATTTTTAGCCTCCACACCTTCACGGCGCTTTTTGTCCTCAGCCGCATGCTCTTCCGCATCTTTCACCATTTTTTCTATGTCAGCATCACTTAAACCACCTGATGCTTGAATACGAATTTGATGTTCTTTACCGGTTCCTTTATCCTTAGCCGACACATTCACAATACCATTCGCATCAATATCAAAAGTAACCTCAATCTGAGGCATACCACGCGGTGCTGGTGGAATACCAACGAGATCAAATTGAGCCAACAACTTGTTATCGTTAGCCATTTCGCGTTCACCTTGGAAAACACGAATAGTCACGGCATTTTGGTTATCATCAGCTGTTGAAAAAACTTGCGATTTTTTCGTTGGGATAGTGGTATTGCGTTCGATGAGACGTGTAAAAACTCCACCCAATGTTTCAATACCCAAAGATAAAGGTGTTACATCCAAGAGCAATACGTCTTTTACATCACCTTGCAATACCCCTCCTTGAATGGCAGCTCCCATTGCCACAACTTCATCAGGATTAACACCTTTGTGTGGATCTTTGCCAAAAAAGCTCTGCACAACCTCTTGAATCTTGGGCATGCGTGTCATACCACCCACTAAAACAACCTCGTCAATCTCACCTGCTTTCAATCCTGCATCTTTCAATGCGGCTTTACATGGTTCAATAGTGCGCTGAACCAAATCATCAACGAGAGATTCAAATTTCGCCCGAGTCAATTTCATCGTTAAGTGCTTGGGGCCAGATTGATCTGCCGTAATAAATGGCAAATTGATTTCTGTTTGCTGTGAAGAAGAAAGTTCAATCTTTGCTTTTTCTGCTGCTTCTTTTAAGCGCTGCAATGCTAGTTTATCATTTTTCAGATCAATCCCTTGTTCTTTCTTGAATTCATCGGCAAAATAACCAACCAAGCGCATGTCAAAATCTTCACCACCTAAAAATGTATCTCCATTGGTTGACTTAACTTCAAAAACACCATCACCGATCTCAAGTACAGAAATATCAAATGTACCGCCACCAAGGTCGTAAACAGCGATAGTTTTTCCATCTTTTTTATCCAAACCATATGCTAAAGCAGCAGCTGTTGGCTCATTGATAATCCGCAAAACTTCAAGTCCAGCAATTTTGCCCGCATCTTTAGTAGCTTGACGTTGCGCATCATTGAAATACGCAGGAACCGTAATAACTGCCTGTTCAACTTTTTCACCAAGATAAGACTCAGCGGTTTCTTTCATCTTTTGCAAAATCATAGCTGAAATTTGTGATGGAGAATATTTCTTACCCGCTTCTTCAACCCACGCATCACCATTGTCACCTTTAACAATTTTATAAGGCACAAGCGCTTTATCTTTTTCAACCATAGGATCATCAAAACGACGACCAATCAAGCGCTTAACTGCAAAAACCGTTCCTTCAGGATTCGTAACCGCTTGCCGTTTAGCAGGTTGCCCAACAAGCCGCTCGCCTCCATCAGTAAAGGCAACAACCGAAGGGGTTGTCCGCGCTCCTTCTGAATTTTCAATAACCTTTGCGCTTTTGCCATCCATAACAGCGACACAAGAGTTAGTTGTCCCCAAATCAATACCAATTACTTTTGCCATATTATAATCTCCATTCAGCAAGCTCCCTCAACCTTCATCAAGCATCTTTCCAAGAAAGCTCCTCATAACACTTAAAGCCTGCATCTCACTTCAAGCTACACAAACAATAAACTGCAAGTCGCAACAAGCCTTTCTGTTTTGTATATAAGAACAGGCTCTTATCGCTACAAGAGAATAATGAGAACATTCTAAAAATAAAATTTTTCTTTTAAAAGAGGTGCTCTAACTTACGCATAAATGCTATTGTTATTAAGGAGGCAGGCATCTGAGCATATTTTTCCTACAATGCTTATAATCCTTTCCTAGCTAAATCTTTAATGGCCGCCATATCATAGGATCAATAACATTATCTATACCATTCAACCTCATCTTGCTAAGCACATAGTTCGTGAGGATATTATCTGTCCCTTTTCTCTTAACAACTCTGCCTCTAACAAACCTAATTATTCACTCTATATTTGCAAGCTATATTTTGAATGCGTCCAATATAACCTTTTTTACCTGTATACTAAAAAGGATGCCTCCTTCGCCTTTCATACTGTTACTTCAAACCTTATCGTCTTCTTACAAAACTAAGAGACTTATACCTCCTATCTTTATTTGTATAATTCTGGCAATTCTCTCTTTTATTTTGAAAAAAAACTCTGCTAGAAATATATAAAAGTGAATATCACAAAGGAGGGTAAATCAATGATGATATTTATCGTTGGAAGCATAAAAGATCTCATGTCTAAATATCCAGTTCTCGCACAATATCCACTCAAAAAACTTATCAAAAACGCAATGTGGGCTTTTCTCTTTGCTTTCATAGCCCTACCTGCAACCGCTCAACAATATCAAGTTGGAGATATAGAAATCCTTCACCCTTGGACGCGCGCAACGCCCAAAGGCGTAAAAACTGGCAGTGGTTATCTCTACATCATTAATCACGGTAGTACTCCAGATCGTTTGGTTTCTGTTTCAACAAAAGGGGTACAGACAACAGAAATCCACTCTATGGCAGTCGTTAACGATATCATGAAGATGGAAAAAATGCACAATGGCATTGAAATTCCAGGCAATGGTGAAATCACCCTTAAACCTGGGGGTGATCATATTATGTTCACGGGGCTTGCACAACCATTCAAGTTAGGTGACAAAATCAGCGCAAAATTGACGTTTGAGAAAGCAGGAACTATTGACGTTGATTTCTCTGTAAACCCTATAGGAGGAAGATCGTCTTCTAAATCAGCTCCTACGAACTAAGCTATTTTGTTGTCTTTATCACCATTCAATGCACATTTCAATATAACTCAATACAATAAAAAGAAGCGTGAAAATTTTCTTCACGCTTTCTTATTTTTTAGTATCGCGGAGTGTACTGTAAAAAAATTTAAAAACTATCCTGCGCTTGATTAAACGCGGTCAATTTTAGGAATACGCAAAACTTGTCCAGGATAAATTTTATCAGGTGATTTCAGCATCGGCTTATTGGCTTCAAAAATAAGCATGTTTTTATCGCCTTGCCCTTTTCCATAGACTTCTTCAGCAATTTTCCAAAGATTATCACCAGATTTAACTTCATAAAAGTGAGAAATTTTCGTAGGTGTAGTATCTGTAATCTTTAACTGGTCAACATCAACAGAAGAGATGCCCTGCGAATTTCCAACAACCAAAAGTGCTTTTTCAAGAGTTTCTCTATCTGGAACCTCACCACTCAAAACAGCTCTACCGTTTTCAATTTGGATATTTACTTTTTCCGCGTCCAGTTGGAAATTATCAAATGCAGCCTTAAAATCCTTTTCTTCTGGCTCATGATCACCAATACCAAATTTCTCACCAACCGTTTTAATAAAATTAAAAAATCCCATTATGTCCTCCTTGTGTGCAGTGTACGCAATTTTTTGCGCATATGTCAGCACACTCTTTTCTTTGCTCTTAAAACAGATAGGCAAATTTCCTAAACTTCAACAATCAAAAGCAAACCTGTTCAATTCTGGGACAAAGACAGCAACAAATTTCGATAAAAAATGCCTTTATGAAAATTTTCTCTCAAGCAAAGGGATCTTAACATGTGCAAAAACATTATGAAATTACAAAGATAAAACAATCTTTTACCGTAAAAATGAAAGGTTTTTTACTCTGCTACAATTTGTATCATATTTGTTTTGCAAAAAAAATGTGAACTCCCATATAAATAGTGTGGGTAGTTTGCTACCACAGCAATAGAAAGGTCTAAGAAGCCATGAAAGATACACCAACAATCACGCAAACGATTGTACTTGTTGATGATGACCGCAACATTTTGACATCTTTATCTTTTGCGCTTGAGACAGAAGGCTATCGGGTTGAAAGTTATACAGATGGAGCATCTGCACTCAAGGGTCTAACACTTCATCCCCCACACTTAGCTATTTTTGATATTAAAATGCCCCGAATGGATGGAATGGAACTCTTGCGCCGACTGCGACAGAAGTCTGATATTCCAGTTATTTTTCTTACGTCTAAAGATGATGAAATCGATGAGCTGTTCGGTCTCAAAATGGGAGCTGACGATTTTATTACCAAACCTTTCTCTCAACGTCTTCTCATTGAGCGTGTGAAAGCTATTTTGCGCCGTTCTAACGCGCGTAACCAGCCGCTTGCAACGGGAGCTTCTCCCACCTCTTCTCTTAAACGTGGAGATCTTGTGATGGATCAGGAGCGCCACACCTGTACATGGAAAGATAAACCTGTTATCCTTACTGTCACAGAGTTCCTGATTCTACAGACCTTAGCACAAAGACCAGGAGTTGTAAAAAGTCGTGATGCTTTGATGGATGCCGCATACAGTGATCAAGTCTATGTAGATGACCGCACCATCGATAGTCACATTAAACGTCTGCGAAAAAAGTTTAAACAAGTGGATGATGATTTTGCAATGATTGAAACACTTTATGGTGTAGGCTATCGTTTCCACGAAGTATGAAGCTCTTTTGTCGCACAAGTTTGAACAGCGATCAAATCGATGACAAAAAATACTCAACTGGAAACTCTGCAAAAAACAGCGCCAAATGGTATCCCTTCAACGCCGTTTCCCATGCTTGCCCATTTGTATCTTCGAATACAGCGCCTTCTCAGACAATTGCTTTTTTCTAGTCTTACACGCCGCATTGTTATATTAAATATTGCTGCCCTTGCTGTTCTGGTTACAGGTATTTTATACCTTAATCAATTTCGTGATGGTTTAATTGAAGCGAAAATCGAAAGTTTATTTACTCAAGGAAAAATTATCGCTGGAGCCATTGCCGCTTCTGCAACGGTAGATACAAATTCTATTCTCATTGATCCCCAAAAACTTTTGGAATTACAAGCTGGAGAAAGTGTTACCCCCACACCACAATCAACAGACTCTTGGGACTTTCCCATAAATCCTGAACAAGTTGCCCCTCTTTTACGACGCCTTATCACACCCAAAACAACGAGAGCGCGTATTTATGATCGTGATGCCACTCTCCTTCTTGATTCGCGCGCTCTTTATTCAAGTGGTGAAGTTTTTAGCTATGACTTACCACCACTTAAAACTGAACAAAATACATGGGAACGCCTCTCTTCATGGTTTTCAAACACATTTTACGGCAATGGTGTTGCTCTTGATAGAGAACAAACAAAAAACAATGCTATTGCTTACCCAGAAGTATACCGAGCATTAAATGGGACTCTTTCTACTACCCAACGACGCAACAGACAAGGCCAATTAATCGTTTCTGTTGCTGTACCTGTTCAACGCTACCGTGCAGTAGTAGGGGCACTTCTTCTTTCTACCACCAGTTCAGATATTGACAACATTGTAAAGGGAGAAAGATTGGTCATTTTTAAAGTCTTTGCCGTTGTAGGCAGTGTGCTTTTGGTACTTTCTTTATTTTTAGCTCACACGATTGCGCATCCCTTAAGCAAATTATCTGCCTCTGCTAACCGTGTGCGCAATGGCAATAATAAGCGCGTAGAAATTCCTGATTTTTCAATGCGTGAAGATGAAATTGGTCATCTTTCTACTTCTATTCGTGATATGACAAATGCCCTTTATATGCGCATTGAAGCCATTGAACGTTTTGCTGCTGATGTAAGCCACGAATTAAAAAATCCGCTTACCTCATTACGGAGTGCTGTTGAAACACTTCCACTAGCTAAAAATGAAGAAGCACAGGAGCAATTGTTTGAAATTATTCAACATGATGTGTGTCGTCTAGACCGTTTAATTACTGATATTTCTGATGCCTCTAGACTAGACGCAGAACTTGCTCGCGAAACCGCACAAATTGTTGATATGACACTGCTCTTGGAAAGTCTTGTTCATGCTGTTCAGGAAGTATACCGTAATACGCAAACCATTGATATAAGCCTTAATGTTGTCCCACTTCCTCATGGAAAAGCCTATCTTGTGTTGGGACACGAACTCCGTTTAGGGCAAGTTATTTCCAATCTCATTGAAAACGCACGCTCCTTCATCCCCCATAATAGTGGTAAAATTTGTATAACTATGAAAAGTCATGGTTCAACCCTCATTTTAACTATAGAAGACAACGGACCCGGTATTCGTTCAGATAATATTGAACGCATTTTTGAACGTTTCTACACTGATCGACCAAACGAAGATACTTTTGGACAAAACTCAGGACTTGGACTATCTATTAGTCGGCAAATCATCGAAGCCCATAATGGGACAATTACAGCAGAAAATATTGTTGACCCCAAACTTGGAAATAGTAAAACTGGAGCACGTTTTATTATTATGCTTCCCTTCGCTAAATAAATCGTTTATCCAAAGCAAAAAGCATGAAAACAGAAAGTGAATTACTGCATGCAAATTGTCTTCAGCTCGGAGGAAAGGGGCTGTTGATTATAGGCCCATCGGGTTCAGGAAAATCAACCCTTACCCTTTCTTTGATCGACCGTGCTGAGTGGTCAAAACGTGAAGCAAAACTTATCAGTGACGATTACACTGAGCTCCGTGTGGAAAATGGAAAACTTCACGGATATACACCAGAAGGTTTACAAGGAGGCATTGAAATCCGCGGTGCGGGACTCTATGCGATAGAGTTTGAAAAACAAACAACTATCGATTGTGTTATTCTTCTTGGTCCTGAATATGAACGCTTTTCCATAAATAAAACTTTTCAATTTGCAAATTTACGCATTCCTCTTTTAAAACTTCCTAGCCTTCATGAAGCCGATTGTACAGCCATTTGTCAGGCTATTGAAGCATTCTTTTTTAGAAAAGTATGGCGTAAATCTGTCTGATTTTTTCTAAAAATAAAAAAATCATTATTTTTGCCTTTTTTTTGCAAATTTTTCTTGGCAGCAGAACAAAGCCTTGTAAAATGTCTTTTCCACCAATATGGTCGGGTTTTTAGTTAACAGGAGTTTGTGTAAATGATTGGACTCGTGCTTGTAACGCACGGTGAGCTGGCTGTCGAATTTCTACATGCTGTAGAGCATGTTGTTGGAACACAAGAAAAATTTGCAACAATATGCGTCTATCCCGATGATGACATAGATCAGCGCCGAGGTGATATTATAGCGGCAGTTTCCTCTACAGATACAAACCATGGTGTAATCATATTAACAGATGTGTTCGGTGGAACGCCGTCAAATATGGCTATTTCTGCTGTTGAAAAAGGACGCGTTGAAATGATTGCGGGTGTTAATCTCCCCATGCTCATTAAACTGATATCTATTCGTCAATGTCCTGATATTTCATTATCAGAAGCTTTAAGAATAGCACAAGAAGCAGGGCGTAAATATATTAATGTACCAGTATAATTTTATAGCGGATAATGAAACACTGATGCTTTCTAAAGATACTCTCCCCTGTATAAGCCGTCATTTTAATATCTGTAATAAACGTGGATTGCATGCGCGTGCTTCCGCAAAGTTTGTACAAACTGTTGACAATTTTAACGCCATTGTTGAAGTTGAAAAAGATGGAAAAATCGTTGGCGGTTCATCTATTATGGGACTTATGATGTTAGCAGCCTCCCCTGGTTGTAACCTTACTATCCGTGTATCAGGACCAGAAGCAACTGACGCTCTCGATGCTCTTGAAAAACTTATCAATAATAAATTTGGAGAAGAAAACTAAAGCTTCTCACAAAAAAGGAATGATGGTTATCTTTGAAATGAGGCGAGACTTCTTCTATCATTGTATTGATTGGCTTCCCCATTTTTTCTTAAAAATATCTGCATTCATGTCGATGATAGATTAGGTGTATAATTATTCATAAACATAATCCGTGTTGTGTACAATGTTTGTGTGTAACTTCTCTTCCAAACAATATTTGATCAATTTGAATGTTTATCGTGTATTATAGCTATTATTACGACTTAACACATATGCCTAAATATTTACTACAGAAAAGAGAAACATTCACCTTTTGCCAAATATGCCAACTTTTAAGCTATTTTAGACAAATATAAAGATAATCACATAAATCAGAAATTTATCAACTTTCCTTATCTTAGACTGTATTTACGGTGTTTATAATGAAAACGCAAGCAATCCTCCACTGCACATCTTTGTATTAAAAAGTATGCAAATATGGTTTTTGTTTGCATCATAACCACTCTTTTAGATTCATAAGCTTTATGCATTTAATTATTATAGACATTTTTTAGACATTATTTTTTTGCATCATTGCCTTATACTTGGCGGTACAGGCTTTGTGCTTGTTGTTCGCCATTGCGTTTGTGGTGGCATCTTTTCACTGTAAGGAAATATCATGAACCGTCTGTTTTGTGCTCTTCAAATTCCTCAACAAACAACAGAAGCTCTCATATCGCTGCAAAATGGCTTACCACAAGCGCAGTGGATCAATCCGCAGAACTTTCACGTCACTTTGTCTTTTTTTGGTGAAATTGAAAGCTCCCTAACAGATGAAATTGTGCGTGCTTTTGACACAATAAAGCTCTCTCCTTTTATGCTGCAAGCAAGAGGTTTTGAGGTTTTTGGTTCAGAAAATGCTCCGCATTCCCTTGTTGTTCGTATTGAGCCTTGTGAAACTCTCCGTCTTCTACATGAAAAGATTCAATGTATTCGGAGCAGCCTGCACTTAACACCTGATGAAAAACAATTTACTCCGCATATTACTCTTGCGAGATTGCTTGATATTAAACCTGATGATCTTCCTTCTTATTTGTCTTCTCGAGGTAGTTTTTTGTTCCCTCCTTTTAAGGTCGATCATTTTGTTCTATTGTTATCACCGTCTCCTTCAAGCGACGCTCCGTACATTGTAAAAAGAAGCTGGGCACTTCAAGAATAAAAGGATGTTTCTAACATCCTTTAGAACTTTCTTTGATAGAATGCCTTACGGGTGTAGCATTGCATGCAGTACTGCACCTTTGCGCGGTGGGTATATTTTTGATGCATTTTAAGCTGAATCAGATTTAACAGAAGCTTCTTTTGCTCCACCTTTGGCTACACCTACTATAGCTGGACGCAAAACACGTTCACCGATAATGTAACCTGCCTGAACAACTTGTTGAACAGTGTTATCTGGAACATCAGAGTTAGGAATTTCAAACATTGCTTGGTGAAAGTTAGGATCAAATTTTTGCCCTTCTGGATGAATTTTCTGCACTCCGTGACGTTCCAACGCTGCTATCATTGCACGCTCAGTCATCTCAACGCCCTCCGCTAATGTTTTCAAACCAGCATCACTCTCCTTTGCCCCTTCTGGAATAGCCTCTAAAGCACGATTGAGGTTATCAGAAACAGATAACATGTCACGCGCAAAATTGGCAATTGAATAAGCCCTCGCATCCGCCATATCACGTGCAGTACGACGTCGAAGGTTTTCCATGTCTGCAGCAAGACGTAAAAGCTGGTCTTTCAGGTCTTTATTTTCGTTCTGCAAAGCAGCTAAGGGATCTATAAACTCATTTTCCTCTTTTGAAATCTCTGCGCGAGCTTCGGCTTCGCGCGTTTTTAAAAACTCATCTGCTGCTTGTTTAAGTGCATCACGATCAGTTGGATTTTTCAAATCGCGATTTTCCAATGAAGCGTCAGTAAATTTGTTTTTTTCTTCAGACATAAAAATTCCATTCCTTCATAAGATTTGTTATTCTCGATATCGAAATTCTGCAGGCAAAAATCAAGGGGTATTTACGCATCTCAATACAATGAATATTTATAATATAAATGTTCACCTAAATGTTTTAACGCAACAGTTGTGATATAAGTTGAGCCGTATAATCAACCATGGGCACAATCCTAGCATAATTAAGCCGTGTGGGTCCAATAACACCTAAAGCACCAATAACTCTTTGCTTTGAATCACGATAAGGTGCCACCACTAAAGAAGAACCAGAAAGCGAAAACAATTTGTTTTCTGAACCAATAAAGATACGAACTCCTGAACCTTCATCCGTTAAATCAAGGAGCTGTGCCATACTTTCACGCGTTTCAAGATCATCAAACAGATGTCGTAACCGCTCCAAATCTTCTTCTGCTTTCACATCTTCAAGCAAATTACTGCGCCCACGAACAATAAGGTGTATTTTATGATCAGCACCTTCTCCTCCCCAAAGAGCTAACCCTGTTTCAACAAGATGATGAGACAAATGATCAAGCGCAGCCCGCGTTTCTGAGCATAAACGTGCAATTTCTTCTTTAGCTTCACTCAATGTACGCCCCTGAATATGAGCATTGAGAAAATTCGTTGCCTCTGTCAATTGTGCATGGGTAACACCTTCCGGTAAATGAACAACACGATTTTCAACCTCCCCTTGTTGGGTTACTAAAACTGCAAGAGCTTGCGCCCCATCAAGACGTACAAATTCAATATGCTTCAACGTTCCTTCATATTTCGTTGCTAGAACAAGCCCCGCTCCACGTGAAAGATCTGAAAGAACGCGACTCGCTTGAACGAGAAAATGTTCTACAGATTGTGCATGACCAGCCTCCTTGACTTGCGTTTCGATACTTTCACGCTCCTCGCTTGGCAAATCACCCGCTTCCATAAATGCATCAACAAAAAATCTTAACCCTGATTGTGTTGGCATTCGCCCCGCAGACACATGCGGTGCATAAATCAACCCAAGATGTTCGAGATCACTCATCACATTGCGAATCGTAGCAGGCGACAATGTCTGTTGCAAAAGCCGCGAAAGATTTCGTGATCCTACAGGTTCACCATCATTAAGATAAGCCTCAACAATATGACGAAAGATATCACGTGAACGCTCATCAAGATATTTTAGTTCATCATCAATAGGTTTGTGCTTCATTACAATTAATTCACTACTCTAAAAATACTTCCTTCTTATATAAGTTTTGCCAAGGTTTGGTCAAACAGTCTAAAGTAGTGCAAAAGCACACTATATATTTATCATAAAAAATGCTACCATTAAAGGAGTACAGCCTTTATGTCTTTGCAATTATTATCCTTATCAAATACAAAAGATTTCATTTAAATAGGATATCAATAAACATGCAAAAAGATCGTGTCTTGTAAAATCTGATAAGATCCCTATCATACGGTCACTTAAGCTAGTTTCTAGCATAAAAATAGTATCCCCCTTTCATTTCTGGAGAGATGTATATGAGAAGCATAGCAACAAAAAAACTCGTCATTGCTACACATAACACCGGAAAATTGCATGAAATTACCGCATTGGTTGCCCCTTTTGGTTTAACAATACAATCCGCAAAAGAGCTCGGATTACCAGAACCAAAAGAAACGGGAACAACATTTGAAGAAAATGCCTACATTAAAGCTTTTGCAGCAGCAAAAAATACAGGACTTCCGGCTCTTTCTGATGATTCTGGCATGGAAGTGGATGCATTGGGTGGTGCACCTGGCGTTTATACAGCTGACCTTGCCCTTCAACCTGATGGCACACGTAATTTTTCAAAAGCTATGCAAAAAGTAGAAGATGAACTCCAAAAAGTTGGAGCACATGAAAAAAGCCAACGGAAAGGCCGATTTATATCAGTCATCTGCATTGCATGGCCCGATGCTTATGCAGATTATTTCCGTGGGTGCGTTGAAGGTACATTCATTTGGCCACCACGTGGAGATAAAGGTTTTGGCTTTGATCCCATTTTTTTACCAGATGGATATGAAAATACCTTTGGTGAAATGTCAACAGAGCAAAAACATGGCTGGAAGCTAAATGATAAAACACCCCTCTCGCATCGCGCGCGTGCTTTCAAGCTTTTCGCAGAAAACCTTTTAACACCCTCATGAATAAAATTTTTGGCATTTATATTCATTGGCCTTTTTGCGCTGCTAAATGTCCTTATTGTGACTTTAATTCGCACGTACGCGTCCATGGCGTTGATCAATCACGCTTTGTAACCGCTTTTGAACGTGAAATAGAAACGCAATACCATAAAATAGGTCCACGTCATATTACCAGTATCTTTATTGGTGGGGGGACGCCCTCTCTTATGACTCCTCAAACTGTTGATGCTTTATTGCAAGCAGTTGCAAAAAAGTGGACGGTCGATGATAAAGCCGAAATCACACTGGAAGCCAACCCATCAAGTGTAGAAGCAGAACGTTTTCACGGATACAGAGCGGCAGGAATTAACCGCTTATCCTTAGGTGTACAAGCACTCAATGACAAGGCATTACGACAACTTGGCCGTCTCCATGATGTAAAACAGGCTCTTCACGCGATTGCTTTGGCGCGGAAAATCTTTCCACGTTTATCTTTTGATCTTATTTATGCCCGCCCCGAGCAAACACTCGAGCAATGGAAAAATGAACTTTTTCAAGCCATTGACTTGGCAGCAGACCATCTTTCTCTTTACCAACTGACTATCGAAGAAGGAACCGCCTTTAAGCGGCTTCACGCCGCAGGAAGACTTATCCTCCCCGCTTCAGAACTCGCAGCAGATCTGTATCATCTTACCCAAGAAATAACTACTACACATGGACTTCCAGCCTATGAGATCTCAAATCACGCAAGTCCCGGTTCCGAATCAGCACACAATCTTCTTTATTGGCGTTATCATGAATACGCAGGCTTTGGTCCAGGGGCACATGGTCGCTTTATAAAGCATCCATTGAACAATTTTTCCGCTTTCTCAAAAACATCTTTATCACACAATGAAAACCATGAACGTTATGTCACAATCAATGAAAGGTATCCTGAACACTGGCTTGAATTGGTAGAAACTACAGGACATGGCTGCGTTGAAACAGAACAATTGACCAGAGAGCAACAGGCAAACGAAATGCTTCTCATGGGATTGCGTCTTTGCGAAGGTTTGAATCTTACACGTTATGAAACCTTAAGCCCCAAGGGTTTACCAATGGAAAAGCTTATCGATTTACAACAACAAGGGCTAGTAGAAATGCTAGGAAATCAGCGCTTAAAAGCGACAAAAAAAGGACGCATCCTTCTTGACCACATTATCAACCAATTAGCAAACTAGCATCTTTATGACTTTAACCTGCGTTCTCATCAATTGCGATATAGCATTCACGGTTTTTAATTTGTGGTAAAAATGTTTTTTAAAAAACAATTGCTTCTTTTTTACGCAAAAAAATCAACAATGAAACGTTCATAAATAACAGTGAGAGTTTCCAGTGCATCAAGATTTACACACTCATCCACCATATGCATCGTTTGCCCCAGTAAACCAAATTCAACCACTGGGCAATAATCTTTAATAAATCGCGCATCCGAAGTCCCCCCTGAAGTTGAACATTCTGGTATACTTCCTGTTACGCTTTTAATAGCATTTGACAAAGTCTTAACGAGTTTATCATTTTTTGTCAAAAAAACATCTCCCAAACTTGGAATCCATTCCAGATGATAGGAGGGGTATTGATCAGATTTATTTTTTGATTGTATTGAAGAAAGACGCTTTTCAATTTCTGCTATAAGCGTTTCTTTTGTCCAAAGATCGTTGTAGCGTATATTAAAACGGATCATTGTTTGCGCTGGAATAACATTTACCGCTGAATTTCCCGTATCAATAGTTGTTAATTCCAAATTACTTGGTTGAAAATTTTCTGATCCTTGATCTAAGGCAGTTTGCGTCAATGCTTGAATAAGCTTACTTGCTAAAGGTAATGGATTAGCTGCTCGCTCAGGAAAGGCAACATGCCCTTGGCGACCTTTAACTGTGATAATACCAGAGATTGATCCTCGGCGTCCAATCTTTATCACATCACCAACAACTTTTACGCTTGTTGGTTCTCCCACGAGAGCTGCAGTCCATTTTTCACCTTTTTGCTCCGCCCATTTGAGAAGTTTGACCGTACCGTTAATAGCAGGACCTTCTTCATCGCAGGTAATCAGAAAACTTACTGTCCCTTTAATGGAGCGTTTCTCAAGAACTCGAGCCAGCGCTGCAACAAAACAGGCAATCCCACCCTTCATATCAACAGCACCCCGCCCATATAGCTTCCCTTGATCTATTACAGCTTCAAAAGGAGGATGTATCCAGTGTTCTAACACACCTGGTGGCACAACATCAGTATGACCTGCAAACATAAGATGCGGCCCCTCTCCCCCTATTTTTGCATAAAGATTTTCAACATCTTCTGTATTCTTATCCGAAAAAACAGGACGTTCAATATGAAACCTCATCTTTGCTAGAAATTGTTCCAAAGTTGATAAGGCACCCGCTTCATGAGGTGTAACAGAAGGACAACGAATAAGCGCCTGTAATAGTTGAATTGGATTTGTAAGGACAGGCATAGTGCTCTTCCAATCTAAATTGAGGAGTTACCAGAAATTATTAGGCTGAATTACAAAAAAGATAAAGTAAAAACATTGAAGGCACTCAGCACACTAGGCAGGGGAAGATAATCGTGCTGAGGCTTCAATGGCTTCCTCACCCATGAGTGACTAAGCACACACATAACGGTACACTTAACAAAAAGTTCCATCACATATTATCTTTTAAGGGCTTTTCATATTTCTAACTTATATGAATGAAAATTGATTGCTTGCAGTATATGACCATTTTTCTTCAACCAAGCACGATACTTTTTACTATCTGGACAAAGCTTTTCACAAAGATCCCAAAATTTTTGTCCGTGATTCATTTCGACAAGATGAGCAACCTCATGCGCGACAACATATTCAACAATTTCTTTTGGTGCCATAATAAGGCGCCAAGAAAAAGAAAGACGCTTGTCTATTGAACAAGATCCCCAACGACTTTTTGTATCTTTATAGCAAACTGATTTCACTTTACGCTCTACTTTACGTGAATAATACGCAACCAATGGTGTTATAGTGAGCGCCGCCTGTTTTTTTAGAACATCAGCAACACGCCTTGGTAAATATTCTAATTGACCATAAACGATAATTTGAGGTTCCTGTCCTGCTTCGCCTACAACAATTTCTGATACCCCACGCCCTTCTTTATGTCCTATGGTATGTGCAACACCCAATACAGGAATCGTTGTACCTTTTTTGAGATAAGCATTTTCGTGAGAAACACATCCACGCATAAGACGCGTTTCAATCCAAAATCGGTGCTTTTCAATGAAATCTTGAACCAAACAGAGACTTATCGCTGGCGGTGTTGTTACACAAATTTCCTGCCCGCTTGCATCAATACGTAATGTAAGACGGCGCGCGCACTTATGTCTGCGTACGCGTATAGGTACAATACGATCAGAGAAAATAAAATGTTGTTCATAAACGGTCATACATTATGTCTTTATCTTCAATGAACTTGACCCTTATCCTGCATTAATTCTGTCAATTAACGACCTCAACACTGCTTCGAGGCATTCTAAATCCTGCGGACGCGAAAGCCGATGGTCCGCATCACGAATAAGTGTTAATGTTACATCATGTAAAGGCAAATGATCAAGTAAAGTCAGTGTATGCTGATAGGGTATCTCTGTATCTTCCATACCTTGCAAAATATGAACTGGACACCCAATATCAATGCATCCTTTCATAACACAGTTATCTCGCCCATCTTCAATCAGTGTCTTGGTGAAAAGAAACGGCTCCGTATCACCAACAGCAGGTCGCTCAATACATCCTTTTTCTTCCAGAATTTTCCATTCTGCCGGTCCTAATTCTGGTTCCACTAATGTTTGTGTAAAATCAGGAGCCGGCGCAATCAACACCATACCAGCAAGCCTCTTATTTTTCTGCGCTAGCATCGTCGCAAGTTTGAGAGCAATCCACCCCCCCATAGAGGAACCAATCAAAATTTGTGGTCCTTTACAATAAGTTTCAAAAACCGCTAAACTTTCTTTGACCCAACGCGATATCGTTCCTTGAAAAAAGTTACCCTCTGATTCCCCATGACCTGAATAGTCAAAACGCAAACAAGATAAGTCATTCTTCTGAGCGAAGCTATCAACCATCACCGCTTTTCCCCCCAACATATCGGATTGATAGCCAGAAAGCCAAACCAGACTAGGAGAGCCGCAACCTTTGCGATGGCGCACTGCAAGAGCGGTACCTTCAAACGAAAAAAATTGGCAAGGAATGTTTTGATCCATGATTCTTTTCCTTTATGAACTATTTTCTCTTATAAAAGAAAAATTCCTATCTTCCAAATTCTCTCACAAAGTCATAAATCAAATAATGAAAAAAGCGCGAATTCTTGTTGTTTTTCTGTGTATAATTGTATATTAAATTACATTGTAGATTAATCAAAATTAAGGAGCATAAACCATTCGTAGACCGTTTAAAATAACACCTACTCAAAAAGACGGGCCACGCTCAAATCAGGACATTCGAGTTCCTCGTGTTCAGCTTATCAATGATGAAGGACAACATCAGGGAATTGTTGCAATACAAGAAGCACTTGCTATGGCCGCAGATGCAGGGCTTGATTTAGTTGAAATTGTGCCGAATGCAGAACCGCCCGTGTGTAAAATTATCGATTTGGGTAAATTGAAATATCAAACCCAAAAAAAGGCGGCTGAAACACGTAAAAAGCAAAAAGTCATCGAAATCAAAGAGATTAAGATGCGTCCAAATGTTGATGTCCATGATTATGAGGTCAAGCTCAAAGCTGTTCATCGCTTTATTGGTAATGGTGATAAAGTAAAGATTACTTTGCGTTTTCGTGGTCGTGAAATGGCACACCAAGATCTTGGATTAAAGCTTCTTCAGCGGGTGAAAGAGGATACCTGTGAAATTGCTAAAATCGAATCTGAACCAAAACTCGAAGGCCGTCAAATGATGATGGTGATAGCACCTAAGTAATGTTTCATTGGGATAATATATAAAATATGACTCATCTAGAGTTGAGTATATGAATATGATTTAAAAGTGCCACATATTATTGTTGTGGCACTTTTAAATTGGTAGTTGTTATGCGCTAACCTCTCTCATTAAGAGAATACTCTTTTTATCAAAACGACTAAATGTTTTTAATAAGAGTGCTTCAATCTTGCATGAAACAACAATAAAATATAGAAGCGCTTCATGGTCAAAAAACAAATTTCTGCTTTTGATAGACATCTGATCATCCGTCTTTTGCGAGAAAATTTTCATAAACATGCGTGTTGGTATGGTGCCGCTGTTTTTTCAATGATCATTATTTCCTGCACAACAGCAGCCAGTGCATGGATTATGCGTGACGTTGTCAATTATATTATTGACGCGCAAAATTTCAGTATGATTGTTTTGATTTCTAGCATCATTGCTTTCATTTTTATCCTCAAAGGGATAGCAACTTTTGCCCAAATTTACTTTTTGAGCAAAGCAGGCAACAGTATTGTTGCTGAACAGCAGCGTAAAATTTACGCACGTCTTATGGAACAGGGAGTCTCTTTTTATCATAATAATGCTTCATCTGATCTTCTTGTGCGTGTAACCCATAATGCTACAGCCGCGCGTAATATCATCGATACAATTATTACAACTTTTGTACGTGATTTGCTTTCCGTTAGTGGCCTATTGCTTGTTATGTTTATTCAAAACTTTACGTTAATCGCCATTACTTTAATAATAGGACCACTGGCTTTTTTAGGAGTTCGAATGGCTTTAAAACGTGTTCGTAGCCTTGCGGAAAAAGAACTCCTTTCTCTTGGTGAAATTATCAAAATTGTACAAGAAAGTTCTATTGGTATTCGTGTTATCAAAGCTTTTTCATTAGAAGAGCTCATGAAAAAACGTATGGATAAAGCCATTTGCGATGTTGAAAAACAAGCAAATACTATTGCAACACTTCAAGCCGTTACAAATCCGATTATGGAAACCCTCGCTGGTGTTACCATTGCGGGTATTATCTGTTTTTCCGGCTACCTTGCAACTCAGCGTACAGGCGTTCAAGGTGAGTTCATGTCCTTTATTGTTGCTTTGCTTCTTGCTTACGAGCCTGCAAAAAGACTCGCAAATGTACGTGTTAAAATTGAAGCTGGCTTGGTCAATATCCGTACGATGTTTGAAATCCTCGACCGTCCTCTTACGGTTATAGAACATGCAAAAGCTAAAGATTTGGATAAAAGACAAGGAACTATCCGTTTCGAAGATGTTTCTTTCGCATATACAGGTAACCAAATGGTGTTGAAAGACATTAATCTAGAAATAGAACCTAGAAAAATGACAGCGTTGGTAGGACCATCTGGTTCGGGGAAATCAACACTTATAAACCTTATTATGCGCCTTTATGACCCCACAAAGGGACGTATATTTATTAATGATCAAGACATCCGTTATACTACATTTCGCTCCCTTAGAAATCTGATAGCTTATGTAGGACAGGATACTTTTCTTTTCCAAGGAACTGTTAAATACAATATCGAGCTTGGAAAAGCAGGAGCTCACGACAACGACATTATTAAAGCAGCAAAAGCAGCCAATGCTCACGACTTTATTATGGATCTACCAAATGGCTATGATACACAGATAGGCGATAATGGCTGTAATCTTTCAGGTGGACAAAAACAACGACTCGCCATCGCCAGAGCAATGCTTCATGACAGTGAAATTCTGATTCTTGATGAAGCAACAAGTGCATTAGACTCGCATACTGAAGCACAAATTAATGAAGCTCTTCACCATCTCACAAAAGGGCGCACGACTATCACTATTGCCCATAGACTTTCAACGATTGCTCGCGCTCATAAAATTATTGTTATACAAAATGGTCAACTAGTCGAACAAGGTACTCGAAAAGAATTGCTTGCAAAAGAAAACGGTTTTTACAAAACGCTTCATAATATCCAATTCAAAAAGCATGAGCCTTAGTTTCTAGATACTTAAGTAAGTATTTGAGATAAAAATGGATGAATTCATATTCCTTAAGTGCAGAGATTGGCAAAAAAAATTACACTTTATTGAAGACACACTTTTAGGATTTGTATGATAATTGAAAAACTTCTCTGTTGTTTTACTGAAGAAATTCATCTTACTTCAAAAATGAGGACTCAATGGCGAGAGTTTCACCTTTCCTCAAGCAAGTGGAGTCGCATTCATAAACATTATGAATTTTTATAGCAGCAAAAAAATAGACTTCAAATTTTGAAAAAGCTGCTAAGAACTATGATGATAAATCTGAGTGATGCACCTTTGTTTACCAGCCATTTCCATGCTGCCGGTTATTAGATTACGCCATAAATTAACAATAAGCTTAGCATAAAAGGACTCATTGAAGAGAAACCGTTAATTTATTTATAACGAGACTTCCTGCTGTAGCGGACATCTTGGACTATACTTCACGTTTTATTTTCTCGTCTAAGAACTGGAATAATGTTAAGCACCTTAATTTCTTAAAAATAAAATACATATGTCATTGCTGATAAAAGTTATGATCCTAATGCGCTAAAAAACAGGTGAGAAGCAAAACTATATTCCTATCATTCCTTACTGCTTAAATAGGAAAATATTGCATAGCTGTGATGGTCATCATTACAAAAAAGTTACCTTATCGAACGCATCTTTAAGGAAACACAACACATGGGCTTATAATGATAATTCATCGTTTTGCAATTTAAATGAGAGCTCTGAATACTGTAAGATTTCTTCATTTTAAATCCTTATCATGCCGGAAAATTGTTTGCTTGCACATCACAAGACAGATCAACGCGTGGATAAAAAGCTATTTAAGAAAGCAATAAATATATACTTTTCATAAACCGTTTCAATGCAAGAGCAGCTGGCAAAATTTGGAGCTGGTAAATAGAATGATGTACTCGCTTAACCCTTGCATTAGTAAAAATGGTGGTGCACCATGGATTTTGCGTTATACTCTTTACCAGTGCCAGTGTAGAATGCGATTTGGAGCAACAAGAGATATTAAACAAGCACGTAAATGAACAGTATAACAATGTGCTATTTTTCGTAAAGAGCGTGCTTCTCATTGAGAGAACGTGATAAACAGAAAACAAATATTTTAGACATATCTTCTCGCGATTTGATAAAAAAGCATCTTTTTTTATGGAGTTTCTAGTCTAGGTTTCAGTCTTCCTTTGATTTATAGAGTTAGGTGCATAACACTTCAGTAATTGGAACTTAATAACTTCAACCCTTAATAGTCTCTTTCATAAAATAAACCCACACTAGAATTTTTTTCATTTCCTATAGCGCCTTTGGCTTTAAGATTGCGTGAAATGTCTAAATTAATAGTTCCCTTCGTCTTTCCATCCGATCCTGCTTCAAAGCCTAAATAAATATTATTGTGTATATAACGTCCAACGCGTAAACCCGTATTACCTTTTTCATCAACGATAACATCAAGATCATCAAGACCAATTTTAGACCGTAGAGCATTCAATAAAGATGTATTAGAAGCACCTGCAAGATCAGCTGCCGCTGCCGCAAGCTGAGCAATCTGAAATGGTGATAATTCATTAAGAGAGCGATTAAAAATCAAACGTGCCAAAATCTCATCCTGTGGCAAATTTGGTTGTGAAGAAAAATTAATATCAAGATTATCAATCGTTCCACTTACAGTTACTGTGACGCGAATATCACCACTATTATTGTTGGTGACAAAATAAACCGTAGGATTAAGATTACCGCTAAAACTTGCTTGTCCTTGATCAAAATTAAGACGCTGTGAGAGAATATCAAAACGTCCACGAATCATCTGAAACTCACCAACTGGATGCACATCATTCAATGGACCTGCTATGTTAATGCGTCCTCCCAGTTCAGTGTCTAACCCTCGCCCACGTACAAAAAACTGATTTCGTGCCATAATACGCATATCTGACAATATAACAGATGAGGATTCTTGAGAGATATCACGAGTTTTGGTAGTGATCTTAACATCAGCACGTTCAAGTGTTTTTTGAATCGATTTAGTTAAATTCTTGTTCTTAATATTAAGAAATTTTGCGTTCTGAAAATGATCAGGAACAAGAATTTCAGCTTTTTCAACGATGACATCACCACCAATAACAAGGTTACCCAAAAAATTACCTGCCATTGTCATCTTGCCGGACAACGTTGCAAGAATCATAGAACCATCATTATAATTGGCGTGATCAAGATTAAACACCAAATCTGTCTCTCCATCATGAAAAATACGGCCTGAAGCAGAAATTAATCCCCCCTCAGATGAAGAAGCTGAAGCTTTTTCTATAAAAATATGATCGCCATTCGACTTGCCTTCAATTGTTATATTGTTCAATCCTACATTTGTTTTTGAATCAAAAAAACTACCATCAACTATAGAGAGATCTCCTACCAACTGTGGCTTCCATAATTCACCACTAAGAGTTGCATCAACTTTGGCTGTACCCGTTACATGCGCACCGCGCTTAGCTAATAATAGATCAATAAAAGCAATAGGTATTGTCCCTTTAACATTCAATTTGGCCTCTGAACCATTGAGAGCAACAAGCCCATTTATGGAAAGATCTAAGCCTTTATCTCCAGTTGCTATCATATTCTCAATATGAAAAGTCGATTTTTTGTAAGAACCACTGGTATTCATATTGATCGACATAGGACCTTTATGCGTCATAGCAGTCAAGTTTTGACTTGAAAGATCAAAATGAGCAGATGGCTCTTTCATTGTTCCACTAATATCAACCCTACCAACAATCGTTCCTCCAAGCGCTTGCCCTTCAATAAAACTATTAACCAAATGTGCAGGAAAATCTTGCAAATTAACATGGAGATCAAGCGTATTTTTATCTAAAGATATACGACCTTGTGCCTGTGCTTGTACCCCTTCTCCCGTTAAATTTGCATTCAAAGTAAGGTTTTGATCTACTGTTTTGCCTGTAGCAGTAAGCACAAATGGCATTACTTTTTTATCTTGAAGAGCAACCGTTGTTAGCCCTTCACCTTTTATATTATAGGTTACATCAGGTTTTTTAAAAGGACCCCGGATTATAACCTGCCCTGTTAAAGTACCAGCCGCTCCAAGATTGGATTTCCATAAATTGACTAAAGCAGCAGGAAGCGCATTCATTGTGAGGTACAGATTAAGGGTATCCTGCACATTTCCCGCAAGTATAACTTTGCCTCCATTAATTGCGATTCCTAATTCATTTATTGTTATTCCTTTTTTATCAAAAACAATCGTAGCCGATTTAGGCAATGTCGCGTGAAAATTGTGTTGTTTAACATCTATGGTTTCAATCTGCACTTCTCGTTTTATACCTTCTGGAAATTTCATCGTAACCATACGGCCAGAAAGTTGTGCATTTGTATTATTAGGCAACATCGCTTGAACAGTAAAAGCCGTTTGCCCATCGTTGCCATTGGCATGAGCATTTAGACGATTAACCATCATCAAAGGCGTTTGGATACGCTCTGCATTGATAACTCCCTCAAACTGAGCCATACCAAAAGGATCAAAGACATCTGCTTCGACTTCCAACTTTTTAATTTTATTCTTTGCAAAGCTTAAATGGTCAACATGCGCTTTTAGGATAGCTTTTTGTCTGCCATTTTGTTCGTCAAAAATAAAATCTCCTTTTACTTTTCCACTGCCTTCTTGCAAAAATAATGCAGCAAGCGCTGTAATATCATCAGCGTCAATATGCAAAGCTCCCTTCACACTCCTCCCAAGCTTTTGAGAAAGGTCGCCGGTTATTTTTGCACTTCCTCCTCTTATATCAACATCTTCAAGCGTTCGAATCTGATCAGAATCCTTAAAAGAAGCAGATAAATGCAATGGTTTCTCAGAAAAAGTTCCTTCACCCTTTATAGAACCCGTTACAGAAGTGTTCGGCGCTGTATTATCCACCAGAGTTTTTATAGTGAACGTTGTGTTTTTTAGCTTCTTTCCTACTAAAAATGCTTCAGCAACATCAGCACGTGTATTAAGTTTTATAAGGCTATTGCGCCCTCTAGCAGTACTTTGGATTATGAGCGTACCATTTATTCTCGGATCTAATCTGGCGAGATCAGATATTTGAGCATAGAAATCCATTTTAGCGCTCTCATTTGAAAAATATCCATTAGCTTTTATGTTTGCGTATTGGCTTTTCAAATTTAAATGACGCAAAATTAAACCTGCCGTGTCGTGAACAGCACCACCTGAAAGAGTAAATTTTCCTTTGAATAAACGATCTAAAGGTTCCATGCCTATTTTCACATTGTCTGTCATCCCTGATAATTCAAGATCAAAAACGCCATCAATTAAACCGATAATTCCTTTGGCTTTAATATCTGCGCTACCAGAGAATGATTGTCCACTCAGCAAACTAAAAGGAGCTAGTGTTTGGGCTTTTAAACTAAGGTCGCCTTTAAAAACAAAACGATCCATTTTTCCTTTTAACCAAGCAGAAAACCCCTGACTCGTAACACTAAAATCATGAATCAAAACTGGCTTTTTAGAAACAATATCTGTATCTAGATGCACATGAACTGTTTGTCCTAGACTTTCTCCCAACGTGCTCTCACTTTTTTCAATCCCTTGAAACGTTCCCTTAACCTGAATACCAACATGACGAGAAGCTGCATTATCAAGATTTTCGCTCACCCCCCCCATATCAAAAATCGCATTACGAATATGAATATTTTTATTGCTCAAATGATGTACAACAAGCCGGCCATTCCAAGATTGTTGCCCTTCACGGCCATAATCAATATTTAAAGCAAGATTATCTACACGCATTGGGGATTTTGACGTTGCTAAATGAGTAGCATCATTTTCCTTATCAAGAGCCATTTTGCCATCAACAAAAAGCCGCCGCAAAAATCCATCTGTTGTTATTTCAGCATTAGCCAAAATATTCATTGTTTTACTCTGAATCACCATATGATCAAGATGCTTCACACCGTCTTTTGTCATCCTTGCCTCTGCTTTCAATGTTACATCAGATTCAAAGAAGCTACGATATTGTGGAGGCATTAAAGGACCAAGTGTGCCTACCAGTTTAGTAGAAAAACTGTGCCCTTCTGCAACACTTGCAAGAATAACATTGCCATCCAAAATAGGACGGTGATCGGCTTCTAAAGAAAGACTGACAACTAAATCATCGAAAGTACCATCACCTCTCATGGAGAGATTTAATGCGGGACGCTTTTCAATGTTAAAAATATTTGCCAAAATGCCATTTTGCGATTCATCAACAGAAATATCAATTTTAGCTGTACGATTGCTATCGGATATCTTTGTTAGAATAAAAAAAGATCCCTGTGCATCTAAACGATGAGCTGCTATATTAACATCAAAATCACTATTAGCTAAGGTTAGATTGCCTTTTAAAGACACATCAGCAGAAAAACCAAAAAGATCCTGTTCAAACACCACGTGTTTAGCCGCAAGCGTGTTTATAGAAATGGCAAGTGGCAACTTTGGTAAAGAAAACTTTCCTGCCTCAAGAGAAGCAAGAAGAGAAAGATTGTCATGTGGTTTGCGTAAAAACGTAATCTGTTCTGCTGAAAGCTGGTTAATATCTATGCGCCCTCTCATTAACGCTAGGCGGTTCCAGTCCATTTTAGCATTGGTAATTTTAAGCCAAACACCTTTTTTATCACTCACAGTAATAACATCAATCGACGTTTGAGAAGATAGTGCCCCTTGCATATTATGTAAACGAACTTGGCGATTAGGCGCTGAAAGTCCACGTTCAATCAAAGAGATAAACCATGAACGATCATCCACTGTTGCTTCGCTAGAGGATGAATTGCCTCTCTGGGCAAAAACAAAAGTGCTCACCAAAAAAAATAAAAGACCAAATAAGAAAGCCGATAAACGCACACTTTTTTTCATTAAAACGCTTGTCCTATACCCACATAAAAACCAATACGAGGATCACCTTTTTCCCGCTTAAGAGGAAAAGCTAAATCAATGCGTAAAGGACCAAGACCTGTCATATAGCGACCTCCAATACCCGCTCCCCATTTCATTTTTTGAGAAAAATCAACAAACACTTTTTCTCCTACAAGACCTCCATCAAGAAAACCGACAACTCCTATCTTATCATTTAAAGAAAAACGTAATTCTGCTGCCCCCTCAACAAGTGACCGCCCGCCAACAACAGCATCATTTTCTGTTTTGATACCAATATTGCGATAAGCATAACCGCGAACGGAACCACCACCACCAGCAAAAAAGAGCGTATCAGAAGGTATTTGTGCTGTATCACTCCCAAGAATTGTACCAAATTTTGCCCGAGCCGCAAAAATAAAACGATCATTTTTATCCAGTGTCCAATAAGAACGACCTTCCACAGTCGTCTTTGTCACAAAATTACTAAAACGCATTTCATAAAAAGGTTCAACAATCACTTCACCATACAAACCTTTTGTCGCATTAAACTTATTATTACGACTATCATAAATCAAACCACTCGGTAATCCGATTGTTGTAAAATTACGGCTCCCAAAATAAATATCACGTGAATAACCATTAGAAACTTCTACAGCAACTTGTCCTGATAGATTACTATTAAAGATATGCGTTATACCCAACTTTCCTTTGATGGCTTTTGTCGTGTAATTGTCTAGAACATCTTGCTGTATTTTCAGTTCTGCCATAAAGTCAGTATCAGGAGTGAATATACCAGGCTTTAAAAATGTGCCGCCGAAAAGATAATCAAAATTTTTCAGATTATATGCTTTCTCCCTGTTCCTGCTAATACCGCTTATTTTAGTCTCAACTTTGAGGCGTTCTGCATGACCAAAAAGATTGTTATGCATCCAATAAGCTTCAAAACCAGCACCATCTAATGTTGAATAGCTACCACCAACACCGAAACGGCGTGGTTTACGTTCTTCTAAAACAAGCGCAAGCGGTAAACTCCCATCAGGGTTAATTGTATCAGCCTCACGTATATCCACAGCACGAAAAACATTAAGTCGTGCAAGCATTCCATTTGCTTTGGCTAATGCATAAGAATCATATTTTTGGCCTATCTTCAACCCTGTCATCCATGCAATGTAGGCTGAATCCACACTTGGCTTCTTACTAACATTACGTACAGTTAAAGGGCCGTAATAAGCTTTTTGTCCAGGATCAACAGTAATCTGCGCATCAATAAGACGGGTTGCATGATCAGCGACCACTTCACTTTTCATAATTTTAGCTTTAGCATAACCCTGTCGACGCCACCCTTCAATCGCCCATCTTTCTGCTTTCAAAATGGTTTCAGATTTGGCAACAGCCCCAACCTGATAACCTAATTCTTCAATTGTTGGCACTCTATTAGTTTCATATTTCACAAATGGAGCAACTTTATCTATATCTGCAACATTAAAAACATATTGTGGACCAGCATCAATGGTAATAACAACATTGGATTGTGCAGGAAGTTGAGTCATAGGACTCAAATCAGCAGCTTCTAAACCATTAATCTTAATACTGATCACACCACCGTAGCGTCCATCAGCATAAAGAGCAGAAAGAATTGCCTGATAATCTGAACGCGCTTTAGCCAACAAGCCAGAAGAACTGGATGCCTTATCTTGATCAACAACGAGAGAAGATACAGCCTTAACTATCTTAACGCCTTCTGATGGAGTACCTAACGGTGTAACAATATCAACTTTATAAAATTTTTCCGTACCACTGATATGAGAAAAAGAATTTGTTTTTTTTTGACCAAAAAGAGGTATGCCGAAAAACTCAAATGCCGCAAGTTGCTGCGGAAACGCACAGACGAAGCATAAGACTATAAATATACTGCGTATGGTTCCTGATTTAAAAAAAACTCTCGTCTGATATACCATTAAATCAGATACCTTCAATATGCTTTACATCACTTTGTACTATAAATAACATTGAACAAGAAAACTAAATATACCTATTCTGGATATTTCATACGTTTGATCACAGCAAATAACATTCTTTTCTTGCAATGCATAACGCCTCCCCTCCTTATATTCATAAAACCTTGCACTACTGTGTAATATAAGCAGCCTCTCTCCCTTTTTCCTAGCATATTCATTTAGTTCATTATAAATGTTTTATTTAACCACATATAATAATGGTTAAATTTGTACAAATTACTCTCCATGGCTGTATTCAAAAAACTTGCACCTCTATATAGATCTCTCACTCAAAAAAACCATAGAGACACTTCTTGATTTTTATGTGCAAATATGATTTTCTTCTCTAGGTAAAAGGGGGGGGCAGACTGATGATCGCGCATGTTACAACTGTTGCTTTTCGTGGTCTAGAAGCAGTACCTGTTGATGTACAGGTTATGATTTCTCCCGGTAAAATAGGAATGGCTATTGTTGGATTAGCCGATAAAGCAATCGCAGAAAGTCGTGAACGCGTACAAGCAGCTCTACATGCTTGTGGACTTTCTATGCCTAACAAACGGGTTACGATTAATCTTGCACCAGCTGATCTGCCTAAAGAGGGATCACACTATGATTTACCAATAGCTGTAGGCTTAATGCTTGCTATGGGGCTTCTTCCTCCTGAAATTGCGCAAGACTACATCATTCTAGGCGAATTATCGCTGGATGGTTCTATCACCGCCGTTAACGGTGTTTTACCAGCTGCAATGACAGCTTTATCGTGTGATAAAGGACTCATTTGTCCCCATTCATGTGGATCTGAAGCAGCATGGGCAAATGCAGAGATGAATATTCTCGCCCCCGAAACCCTTCTTACTATAGTCAATCATTTTAAAGGAACCCAAATTCAAAAACGTCCACAACCCCGCCAATATACTATACAAACTGAACTTCCAGACCTTTGTGAAATTAAAGGACAGAAAACCGCCAAACGTGCATTAGAAGTTTGCGCAGCTGGACGACATAACCTTTTGTTTGTAGGTCCTCCTGGCGCTGGAAAATCTATGTTAGCCCAACGTTTACCTTCCATTTTGCCCCCTCTTGATAGCCGTGAGCTTTTAGATGTTTCTCTGATTGCTTCCATCACAGGAGAAACAGTCCATAATACCATTTCACTTCACTGTCCCTTTCGTGCTCCGCATCACTCTGCTTCCATGGCAGCAATGATCGGTGGTGGATTTAAAGGACGACCAGGAGAAGTGTCACTTGCACATAATGGCGTTTTATTCCTTGATGAATTACCTGAATTTTCTCCACAAGTCCTCGATTCTCTTCGTCAACCTTTAGAGAGCGGAGAATGTGTTATCGCCCGCGCAAACCACCATATCAGTTATCCTGCCCGCATCCAACTCATTGCCGCGATGAATCCTTGTCGATGTGGTATGGCAGGCGAAAAAGACTATGTTTGCGCGAAAGGAATACGCTGTCAAATCGATTATCAATCCCGTATTTCTGGTCCTCTGCTCGACCGAATTGATTTACGAATTGATGTTCCTGCTTTAACGGCTATGGATCTTATGCAACCAGAACAATCAGAAAAAAGTTGCGATGTCGCAAAACGAGTCGCACGGTGCCGTGCGATTCAAGCCAAACGTTTTGTTAAACTGGGACTTGATCATATTCGCACCAACGGTGATTGCCCCGCTAAAATCATCGAAGAAATTGCCATTCCTGACCAAAACGCAGCTAAACTCTTACGAGATGTGAGTGAAAAAATGCACCTTTCTGCACGTGCCTATCATCGCATTCTCAAAGTTGCACGCACCATTGCTGACCTCAACGAAGCAGACCATCTTTCACGCTATCATCTCGCAGAAGCTATTTCCTACCGACTCGGCACTGAAAAACTAACAGCTATTACTTAAGGAAAGTATTCATCAATAAAAACTGATGGGAAAATAACGCAGATAAAGTTCTGCAAGCTTGCCATCATCTTCTAAAGATTTTAAAGCATAATTGAGTATATCAACCAATTTTTCGTTTTTTTTTGCAACAGCAAGACGCATTCCTTGCCCTAATAACTGTGGAGCCATATACGCTCCTCCAATAAAACGGCAGCAATTAATAGATTTTGCATCATTTAGCCATAAAGATAAAGCAAATCCGTCATCAAAAATAAGATCAATTCTATGGTCTTGTAGCGCTTTATAGAGCTCTTCCCTATTATTAAATCCCTGTCCTTTGGCTTTAGGAAAATAACTCTGAAACAGCTTTTCATGAGCACTGTTGAATAAAAATCCACTGTTTAAATGTGCTAGTCTATCGCTGATTGGCTCATCAAGCTTCACAAGTCGAGACGCAACAAATCGAGCCGGAAAGCGCAAATAAGACTTTGTAAAAAGAAGATCTTGACGTGTTTTGATTGTTTCTTTTAAACCAGCGATAATCACTTCTGCGCCACCATTTTTTACATGGTCCACGAGCTCTTTCCAAGGAACAACTTCTACCTCACAAAATTTTTCAAGCTCTAATTTCGAGCAAATAGCACGCAACAAATCAAGATTATAGCCTGCAAGATGTCCTGTTTTGTCAAGAAAGTTAAAAGGAGGAAAATCAAAAGTTGTTACAAAACGCAAACGAATTATATTCGTTGTATCAGGTTGTACAAAATGTTCATGCGAATCAAAAAAAGAAGGCAGTTCTTTAACCGTTTCAGCCTTTGCAAAAGAGGCAAATAAAAATCCCCATGCTACAAATAACGCTCCAATAAGAGTATTAAATATATTCTTGGGAAGAAAATTCTGTAAGCGCAGTTGAAGATGTTTTGCATATATAGATTTCTTTATGTTCAAAATCTTCACCTCATTTTGCAAAATTAAAATGCAACTCTTCTCAGACATAATATCTAACGCACTTAACTGAAATATCTGCTATTTTAATGAAGGAAAATTCTTAGTATTCTGTAAAACAGTTAAAAAACTTAACAGTTTTCATATATTTCCAGAATATATTGATAATACTAAAGCTTTAGCGCAAACTTATTCCAAATGAATTCTAAAAATACAAGAATCGATAAAACTAGCTTGACAGGTAATTTCATTCACTACAACAAAGGAAAGGGATAATATTCCAATTTTTGCATGAACTGTCACACTCAAGTAACTAAATTTTCTCCTAAAACATTAATACCTCGTAGAAGATAAACTTTATAAGATCGATTATTTGTGCCTTTGCCTCAAAATGCAGCGCAGTAATACACGTTGTTTATGTGTGCAAAAATCATTCTCTCTAATATGTGTGCTGACAGATGTTGAATATAAATCCGATATACGGTAAATATTTAACTGGTTATTCCATAAATAACTAGCCAGAACATTAAGCTTAGAAAAAGCTAATGAAATATTGCAAATCGAATACAGAAATGGATTAACTTATGAGTGATGAAATCACCTCACCGAAACAGAGTGATGACTACGGCGCCGCTTCCATCAAAGTTCTCAAAGGTCTTGATGCTGTACGGAAACGTCCTGGCATGTATATCGGTGATACCGATGATGGCTCAGGATTGCATCATATGGTCTATGAGGTCGTGGATAATGCTATCGATGAAGCTTTAGCTGGTCATGCTACTCTTGTAAACGTCACACTCCATGCTGATGGTTCTTGTTCTGTTCGCGATAATGGTCGTGGAATTCCAACAGATATCCATCCCACAGAAGGCATTTCAGCAGCTGAAGTTATCATGACCCAGCTTCATGCAGGTGGAAAATTTGATCAAAATTCTTACAAAGTCTCGGGTGGATTACACGGTGTTGGTGTTTCTGTTGTTAATGCTCTATCCGTTTGGTTGCGGATGCAAATCAGGCGCAATGGCAAAATTCATGAAATGTCGTTTACGCATGGAGTTGCCGATTCTCCCCTAAAAATTGTTGGTGATTGCGATGCAGAAAGTGGAACAGAAATCAGATTTTTGCCAAGCTCTGAAACCTTTACTATGGTTGAATTTGATTTTGAAACTTTGGAACGTCGCTTGCGCGAACTCGCTTTTTTAAATTCTGGTATACATATTCTTCTTGTTGACGAACGTCATGCTGATATTCAATCCATTGAATTGCACTATGATGGTGGATTAATTGAATTTGTCAAGTACATTGACCAAACGAAAAAATCGCTGCTTGACATTCCTATTTACATTACAAGTGAAAAGGATGGAATGAGCGTTGATGTTGCCCTATGGTGGAATGATTCCTACCATGAGAAAGTCTTGTGTTTTACAAATAATATTCCTCAACGTGATGGTGGAACCCATTTAATAGGCTTTCGTAGCGCTTTAACGCGTCAAATTAATGGTTATGCTGAATCTTCAGGCATTGCAAAAAAAGAAAAAGTTAACTTAACTGGTGATGACTGCCGTGAAGGACTCACAGCTATTCTTTCCGTCAAAGTTCCCGATCCCAAATTTTCTTCACAGACAAAGGATAAGTTGGTTTCTTCTGAAGTGCGCCCTATTGTTGAAAATTTGGTAAATGAAGGTCTTTCAGCATGGCTGGAAGAGCATCCTAATGAAGCGAAGCTTATCATCAGTAAAGTGGTAGAAGCTGCGACAGCCCGTGAAGCGGCACGCAAAGCACGTGAACTAACAAGACGAAAAGGAGCTCTTGATATCACTTCTCTGCCGGGAAAACTTGCCGATTGCCAAGAACGTGATCCAGCAAAATCTGAAATCTTTATTGTCGAGGGAGATTCGGCTGGAGGTTCAGCAAAAAGTGGACGTTCACGTCAAAATCAAGCAATTTTGCCCTTGCGTGGCAAAATTCTTAATGTAGAACGAGCACGTTTTGACCGAATGCTTTCATCTGATATGATCGGGACACTCATTACCGCCCTTGGTACCTCCATCGGTAAAGATGAATTTTCACCAGATAAATTGCGTTACCATAAAATCATCATTATGACAGATGCGGATGTTGATGGTGCGCATATCCGTACTCTCCTTCTCACCTTCTTTTTTAGACAAATGCCCGAATTGATTGAGCGCGGGCACCTTTATATTGCTCAACCCCCTCTTTATAAAGTATCGCGAGGAAAATCCTCTCAATATATCAAAAATGAAGCAGCATTCGAAGAATTTTTAATTGATACTGGACTGGAAGAAGCAACATTAGAATTGTCAACAGGCGAGATTTGTGCCGGTGCTGATTTGCGCAAACTTGCTGAAGATGCTCGCGCGTTCCGCCAACTTTTAAATGGTCTTCATACACGCTATGACCGCACAATTGTTGAACAAGCCGCTATTGCAGGAATTTTTAATTCTGAAGCCCTTTCAACACCAGAAAAAGCCCAAAAAACAGCAGATAAAGTGGCAAGCCGTCTTGATTTAATTGCTGATGATATGGAACGTGGTTGGAGTGGTTATAATGCATCAAATGGAGGGTTATGTTTTGAGCGCATTTTACGTGGAGTTAAAGAAATTATTACCCTTGATGCGGGACTTATTAATTCAGCGGATGCACGTCAAATTGATCGTGTCTCCCAAAATTTCATAGAAGTTTATAATTTTCCACCTCTCTTGCACCGTAAAGATAAGTCAGAGCGCATTTTTGGACCGATTAGCCTTTTAGAGAGTATTTTTATAAATGGTAAAAAAGGCATTACTCTCCAGCGTTATAAAGGCCTTGGAGAAATGAATGCTGAACAACTTTGGGAAACAACCCTTGATCCTGATGGTCGCTCTCTTTTACAAGTCAAAATCAATGATGCAACCGATGCCGATTCACTCTTTTCCCGTTTAATGGGGGATGAAGTTGAACCTCGACGGGCCTTTATTCAAGACAATGCTTTAAGCGTTGCCAATCTTGATATCTAAAGGTAGTTTTTTGTTTCTGGCTGTATAAACGTCACAGTTTTATATATTATTTTTTCGTATTTGAATATTTTTTATACTTCACTTCATTTACGATAAAAGAAAAATAAGGAAGGTCATGTATATGACAGCTGAAACAGAACGCTTAGGAGCCAAAAGTGGTATGGAGAACTCTTTTGGCTTTACAAGAGTTGATGCAGCACAAAAACAATCTATGGTTGATGGTGTGTTTCACTCTGTTGCTGAAAACTATGATAAGATGAATGATATCTTATCGTTAGGGCTACACCGTGTGTGGAAAAATTCTATGGTTGCATGGCTCTCTCCACCTGCACTTTCCAATTGGAAGGTTCTTGATGTCGCTGGCGGTACTGGTGATATCGCTTTTCGAATTCTTAATGCTTCACGCCAAAAAGCCCATGTTACAGTGCTTGATATTAACGGCTCAATGCTCAGTATCGGAAAAAAGCGCGCACAAAAAAATGGCCTCACCCCTCTGATTAATTTTGTTGAAGCCAACGCAGAACATCTGCCTTTTGAAGATCAAAGTTTTGATGCTTATACTATTGCCTTTGGAATTCGCAACGTGCCTCACATTGATAAAGCTCTTAGAGAAGCTTTTCGTGTTTTAAAACCGAGTGGGCGTTTCTTATGTTTAGAATTTTCAAATGTCGAGATGCCACTGCTTGACAAAATTTATGATCTTTGGTCTTTCCATGCTATCCCTAAGCTTGGTCAATTCATCGCAAATGATGGCGATGCTTATCGTTATTTAGTTGAATCTATTCGTAAATTTCCTAAGCAAGATGATTTTGCCCATATGATAAATCGTGCAGGATTTTCGCGAGTATCCTACCGTAATCTCACAGGTGCAATCGCAGCGTTGCATTCAGGTTGGAAAATTTAAAAATGGTGCAAATTTCCACTTACTTTCAGTTAATGCGTGCGGGATGGGTTTTAGCACGTGAAGGTGTTTTGAGTGCTCTGCCTCACGATGATCTTCGAGGATTTCCGGCATTATGTCATCATATAGCAGGTGTGATAGCACGCCGAAAAACAAAAAAAAAGCGGCGATCTGAAAATATTTCCGATGCCATCAATAGGCTTGGTCCCTCTTACATAAAACTTGGCCAATTTCTTGCTACCAGACCTGACATTGTTGGACGTGATATTGCAGAAGATTTGGCACAGCTACAAGATCGTGTCCAAACATTTTCTTGCACTGCTGCTATTGCACAAATTGAAAGTTCACTTGGTCGGTCTCTTGATGATTTATTTGTAAACTTTTATCCACCCATCGCTGCCGCTTCTATTGCCCAAGTCCATCCAGCTGAATACAATGATGGAACCGGTCATAAAAAAAAATGTGCTGTTAAAGTCATCCGCCCCAATATCAGGACGCGTTTTACTAAAGACCTTAGAAGCTTTTATCTCATTGCCCATTTACAAGAGCGTTATATACCAGCTTCTCGAAGGCTACGCCCTGTTTGTGTAGTTGACACTTTAGCACAAACCACACGTATTGAAATGGACCTACGGTTAGAAGCAGCGGCCATATCAGAAATGGCTGAGAATATTCAACGTGATACAGGATTTCGAGTTCCACAAATTGACTGGGAGCGAACAGGACGCAATGTTTTAACAATGGAATGGATTGATGGTATAAGAATATCCGAGATTTCTGCCCTCAAAGAGGCTGGTTTTAATTTAGAAGCGCTCGCAATTACGCTTATTCAATCTTTCCTTCGTCATACATTGCGTGATGGCTTTTTTCACGCTGATATGCACCCTGGTAATTTATTTGTAGACCCAAAAGGGTGTATTGTTGCTGTTGATTTGGGAATTACAGGACGGCTTGGAAAAAAAGAAAAGCATTTTCTTGCTGAAATCCTCTACGGCTTTATTACGCGTGATTACCATCGGGTAGCGCGTGCTCATTTTGAAGCAGGATATGTGCCTTCACATCACAATATTGAGAGCTTTGCTCAAGCCAATCGTGCCATTGGTGAACCAATTCACGGGCAATCAGCGCAAAGCATTTCCATGGCTAAGCTGCTCACCTTATTGTTTGAAGTCACTGAATTGTTTGATATGCAAACACGTCCTGAACTTTTACTGTTACAAAAGACTATGGTTGTCGTTGAAGGTGTCGCACGCACATTAGACCCTCATTTTAACATGTGGAAAGCTTCTGAACCGGTTGTCAGAGAATGGATTGGCAAAAATTTAGGACCCGTGGGGCTGGCAAAAGATTTTAGTGAAGGAGCACAATCACTCCTTTCACTGGCACGCAAAACACCGCAATTGATACAAAATTTCCAACGTATGGAAGAAGACCTCAACAACATGAGAAAAACAGGTCTTAATCTTTCTCCCACCACTCTTAAACAACTTGCTGTCGAACAAAGTCACACCAGCCGTTATGGCCGTTATAGTCTATTTATCATTGCGCTTTGTTGTGTTTGTCTCACTTTTTACCTTTTTCATCTTTTTTAATCTGCTTAATATGCTAAAAAATACTAATAATGAAATCATTGCAATCAATTCACTTCTTGGATGTATTTTATGGCTAGTATTACCATTCGTAATCTTTCACCCGAAGTTAAAGAATCTTTGCGCATACGTGCTGCAAAAAATGGTGTTTCTATGGAAGAGGAAGCCCGCCGCCTTTTAAGCAATCCTTCCACCCCAACTACATGCCTCTCTCAAGCAAGTGCTGCTGAAGAGCAATCATTGCAATCAAAATCACTTCTCCTTATTATTGGTGGTGGTATCGCAGCTTATAAAACACTTGATTTGATTCGCCGTTTGCAAGAACGGGGCGCGCACTTGAACATTATTATGACAAAAGCAGCGCAAAAATTCATTACCCCTTTAGCAGCTGAAGCTTTAAGCGGTCATACTGTGTATAGTGATTTGTTTTCACGCGAAGAAGAACATGATATTGGACATATCCGATTAGCACGTAATGCTGACCTCATTATTTTAGCGCCCGCTACAGCTAACCGCATTGCAAAAATAGCCAACGGCATAGGAGGTGATCTGGCTGATTGTGTGCTTTTAGCAGCACAATGCCCACTCTTGATTGCACCAGCTATGAATCCTACGATGTGGATACATCCAGCAACGGTTCGCAATGTTGCACAACTGCGCACAGATGGCATTCATATAGTCGGACCAGAAATTGGAAAAATGGCTGAACGCGATGAAACAGGCTGTGGACGCATGAGTGAACCCTTAACCATTGTAGCCGCAGTAGAGACTCTTTTGGATATGCAAGAAAAACCACTTGCTGGTCGCCATTTCATTGTTACTTCTGGCCCTACCCATGAACCAATTGATCCCGTACGTTACCTTGCTAATCGCTCTTCAGGCAAACAAGGTCATGCTATTGCGATAGCTCTTATGTATTTGGGTGCTAAAGTGACACTTATTTGTGGACCTGTTAATCTTGCCGATCCACAAGGGGTCAAAACCATTCATGTTGAAACAGCGCATCAAATGTTACAAGCCGTTCAGACCGCCTTACCTGCTGATGGCGCAGTTTTTGTTGCTGCCGTTTGCGACTGGCGAAGCCAAACGCAATCTTCACACAAGATCAAAAAGCATGCTTATCAAACACCACCATCCTTGCAGATGGTTGAAAATCCTGATATTTTAGCGACAATTGGACACGCTCAAAACCGTCCCCCACTGGTGATTGGTTTCGCTGCTGAAACCTGTGATATTATTGCAAATGCGCAAAAAAAATGTATCGAAAAAAGAGCAGATTTTATCCTTGCTAATGATATTTCTCTTCAAGCTGATGGCACAAGCGTTATGGGTTCTGATACAAATCAAGTTTATCTCGTTAGTAAAGAAAATGTTGAACAGTGGCCGCGTATGAGTAAACAACAAATAGCGCAAAAATTAGCAAAGATTATTGTGTCATTTTTCGGCACTCATACCCCTATTCATCAATAAGAGAAAGATGCCCTGTTTCAAATAAAAATTTTTCAGACATCAAATCATCAAATACTTAGAAAGTGCAACACAAAACAAAAATGAAACTCACTTATCAGATCAGGTGAAATATCCGTACGTATAATTCTCACTAAGAAAACAACCACCTTAACAATCCCTTTTTCTTGAAAGAGTGAAAATTTTTATGTATTTTGGTCTGTTTATAAAATAGTGGGATTGGTTGTTTTTATTGCTACCCGCGTGTGCTGTTCATTTTGTGAGCCTCGCGGAAAAATTCTATCGTGGTTTTCCACAATGCTTAACATCCTCCAAGCTCTAAAGGACAAAGACTCCTAACCACTACCTGCTTGTCATTAAGTTGGTTTTCTCAGACGATTTTCGTCTGCTGACCACTTATGTGATTGGTTTCATAAGCTCTTATGTATAATTCCCAACCTGAATATTCTGTACTGTTTTGTACCTCTATACGTGGTTGATCAAAAAAATGAACTCCGACATAAACAATTTTGCATTTTTAAATATACATGAATGCGCCTTACGCCGCACTGCAAAAAATGTTCTACAGCATTACAGATAAAAAATGCCATCTTTTGGCAATTTATCTCTCATCAACAAAATTATATGCTTTATAAAATTAAGTGCATATGTTGCATATGTAAAGTACTTTTCAATCTACTCTTGTTTTCACTTTTTTCTCTTATTTATTTAGTTGCTATGATTTTTACTGCTGCTTATCGCGCTTTACAACGTCTTCTTACCCCACAATATCGCACTATGATATTGAAAGCTTTAGGAATTACTGTTTTTGTGCTTATCATTCTATGGTTATGTGTGCACCAACTTTTTGTATCCTACTTTTGGCCTTGGATTGCTTATTTTTTTCCCGGTTTACCAAGTTGGGCAGGATGGTTGAGATTGGGCATGCTTATCATTTTTAATCTTGGCTTAGCTTTGCTGATGGCTTTTTTGATCGCTCCAATCACAGCTATGATTGGTGGTTTTTTATTGATTCTGCTGCTGAAATTATTGAAAAAGAAGATTATCCAAACGAGCCTATTGGACATTCTCTATTGTTTGGGCGTTCTCTCATTCTCTCCTTTAAATTTGTTATTTTAAGCCTTTTCGGTAATGGAATCGCTCTTCTTTTGTTTTTTGTGCCAGGTATCAATTTGATTGCCTTTTATGTTATTAACGGCTACTTGCTTGGCCGTGAATACTTTGTGTTTGCTGCTTACCGTTTTCGATCCGAACAAGAAGCGCATGCTTTTTTACACACCCATTACACAACAGTTTTTGGTGCAGGATTGTTGATTGCGCTTTTTGTTTCAATTCCCATTCTTAATTTAGCAACACCACTTTTCGCTGCCGCCTTTATGACGCACTTACACAAGATGCTTTCCCTCAAGATCACCGTATGCATCACACAAAAATAGTAGTACTTACTTAAAACCCAACAAAGTTCATGAGTAAAAAGAAGTATTGAACTTGCTTTGTACTTTTAAAAACAGCTCCCATTCTTCTCATCAGAGAAACTCCTTGAAAAAAATCTTTCTCAGGTGCTGGTATTTGTTAACATACACATTATCGTATTCGTTTGTTTTTATGGGTTATTATAGCCTTATTGGTATTCTATTATAAGGTTTCTTTGCTTCCAGGCACTTGGATTAACGGTTAATCGAATATTGGTTTTCATCAGAAGCAAATGAAGGATTCGCAGACCTATAGAGAAAGTGGATTTTGATATCAAAGCAAACAAACAAATAGTGTAAGTTATAAATCTGTTGAGAGGCTTTTTGTAAGGAGTACTCTTCATGCAAATAATTACCTGTGATATTGGAATAAAAAATTAAAAGACAATCAAGTTAGAGCTATACGTATACTGGTAAAAGTATTAAATAGATTTGTTTATTCAGATGGCAAAACGAGTCTGACTACTGAAGTCCTATATTTTTCAAATCGTGCAAAAAGTGCATAATGTTTAAGAAGAGAGGCTATAAAGATGAACTGGATTACAAATTATGTTCGTCCTAAAATTAACTCTATATTGGGGCGCCGTGAAATTCCAGAGAATCTATGGATTAAAGATCCTATCAGTGGCGAAATGGTCTTCCATAAAGATCTGGAAGTGAACCAATATGTAGTTCCTACTTCTGGATATCATATGCGCATCAGCGCTAAAAATCGTCTCATGCATTTTTTTGATGATGGCGTTTATACGCCTCTTGAAAATCCAAAAGTTGTAACAGACCCTTTAAAGTTTCGCGATGAAAAACGCTATATTGACCGGTTAAAAGATTATCGTTCTAAACTTGGTGTTGATGACAATATTTTAAGTGCACGAGGAACTATAGAGGGCTTACCGATTGTAGCGACCGTTCAGGACTTCGCCTTTATGGGTGGTTCTCTTGGCATGGCTTCAGGGGAAGCTATCATAAAAGCTTTTGATACCGCGATTGCTGAAAAACGCCCTTTAGTTCTTTTTGCTGCTTCTGGTGGTGCACGCATGCAAGAAGGAACACTTTCATTGATGCAAATGCCTCGTACAACCGTAGCCATTGAAATGATGAAAGATGCAAAACTCCCCTATATTGTGATTCTTACTAATCCAACCACCGGTGGTGTTACTGCTTCTTATGCCATGCTTGGTGATATTCACATTGCCGAACCCGGTGCTATGATCGGTTTTGCGGGACCACGTGTCATTCAACAAACCATACGTGAAACCTTACCAGAAGGTTTTCAAAGCAGTGAATATCTGCTCGAACATGGCATGATCGATATGGTTGTATCGCGTTTAGAAATGAAAGCGACCATTGCACGCCTTCTACGCTTGATGATGAAATATCCTGCTGCTGTTAACCCTTCCAATCCATCCTCAACAAATTCTCAAATATCGGTTTCTACAACAAAAGTAGCTTAAGTGCATGGAGAAAAGCCAAGTACAAAGGATGGTAGACGATTTACTGAAAAACTATCCAAAAAAATTTGATCTTTCTTTAGAACGTATTCTTCACCTTTTAGAACGTCTCGGTAATCCACATTTAAAGCTTGCACCTGTTATTCACATTGCTGGTACAAATGGCAAAGGATCTGCTTCAGCTATTTGTCGCGCTCTTCTGGAAAGCGCAGGCTACCGCGTTCATGTCTATAGTTCACCTCATCTGGTAAACTGGAATGAACGCTGTCGGCTAGGCCAAATAGGAGGTGGACAACTTGTCGCAGAGACCCAATTGGCTGAGACACTTCGTGAAGTTATAAAAGTGAATCGTGACAAACCGATTACTGTTTTTGAAATTTTTACAGCAGCTGCCTTTATGTTATTTAGCACATATCCAGCTGATGTAGTGATTCTAGAAGTTGGGTTAGGAGGGCGTTTTGATGCTACAAATGTGATTAATAAACCAGCCGTATCTCTTATTATGCCCATTGACTATGATCATGAGGCTTTTCTTGGAAAGACAATTGCACAAATCGCTTTTCAAAAAGGGGGAATTATCAAACCAGCTGTTCCAGTGGTTATCGGTAAGCAAGATCATGATGAAACGCTTTCACTTTTAACAACCCTTGCGGATAAAAATAAAGCACCTTATTTCCTGTTTGATCAAGATTATCAAAGCTACACAGAATATGGACGTATGGTATTTCAAAATAGTCAAGGTCTTATGGATCTACCACTTCCTAACCTTATCGGAGCTCACCAAATTGCTAATACGGGTGCCTCTCTTAAAGCAGTGTATCAAGCAGGTTTTCAACTTTCAGAACAAGCAATAAACCATGCTTTGCAAAATATTTACTGGCCAGCACGGATGCAACATCTCACCCATGGCAACTTGGTTGATCAGCTGTCCCCTAATATTGATGTATGGTTAGATGGTGGTCATAATCCCGCTGCTGGAAAAGTTGTTGCGGCAGAGTTTACTCAATGGAGAAAAAAAACAAATCGTCCTCTCATTATGATTGCTGGTATGCTCAATACTAAAGACGCTGTAGGTTATTTCCGTCCTCTAGCAAAACTCGTAGATAAAGTCTATACGATCCCATTAACTGACAACAACGCTAGTATTTGTCCAACGATTTTAGCTGAATCTGCACGGAAAGTAGGACTTTTTGCTACCCCTCAAGCTCATCTACAAGATGTCTTACATAAAATTAATTCAGAGCATAAAGATGCAATTGTCTTTATTGGTGGTTCCCTTTACCTTGCCGGCGATATTTTACGTGACAACAAAACACCACCATGTTAGGAGTTGATTATTCATAGAGCTTTGAAAGATTGACCTTTTAATCATGCAACTTGATTTTGCACTTTATCAACATCCTAAACTTATTACTGTTTTCGGCGGCTCTGGATTTGTGGGGCGGCATGTTGTTGAAACTTTAACCAAGCGGGGTTATCGCGTTCGCATTGCTGTTCGTTGTCCGCAAAAAGCTTATTACATGCTCCAAATAGGAGAAGTGGGACAAACCCAAATGCTTAAAACCGATATCAAGCATCGCGCCTCTGTTGCACGCGCATTGCTTGGAGCAGATGGTGCAGTGTTTCTTCCTGGTAGCTTAGCGCAAACAAATCAGTCAAACTTTCAAAAAATACAAACTGAAGGTACGCAAAATGTTTCTGAATTAGCAGCAAAAGCCGGCATTCCACTTATTTACATGTCAACACTTGTTGCCAATCAACGTGCTTCATGTCTTTATGCACGTGTCAAATTTATAGGTGAACAAATCGTTCAAAATAAGCATCCTCAAGCGATTATTATGCGCCCATCTGTTATCTTTGGACCAGAGGATTGTTTCTTTAATACCTTAGCAGACTTATCACGTTTTTTACCAATCATGCCCCTTTTTGGTGGTGGACAAAGTAAATTGCAACCCGTGTATGTAGGTGATATCGCGGAATTTGTTGTACGCGCTTTAGAGGAGCATGTTACCTTTGGAAAAATCTATGATCTTGGTGGCCCACAAATTATGACATTCCAAAATGTCCTTGAAAGTATATTTAAAATTATTCATCGCAAAAAGACAACTCTACCCATGCCTCTTTTTACCGGACTGTTGATTGGAAATCTTTTGGGAATTATCGGTAAATTACCCTTCGTGCCCACATTGTTAACGGCCGATCAAATACGTTTTCTACAAATAGATAATGTTGTCTCTCAAGCAGCGATAGAAAACGGATACACTTTAGAGGGAGTAGGAATTGTCCCCAGAGCAATGGCTGCACTCTTACCTAGTTATCTCTGGCGATTTCGTCCACATGGCCAATTTTCCAAAAATTTTCCAGCTTAGTGTATATGCCTAAAATTATTTAATATATTGATTTATAATGATAATTTATTGTTTTTCTATACTGAAATGTGTACACCGAAGATAATTAATATTTTCTCGAATCATCGCTTTCTGAATCAGAAAAAACACTCACTTGTATACATAACAAGAAAAAGCCAAGACTAAATATGCACGCTATAAAACCGCCTTAATACAGGAGCAAATGCGACAGAGGAAGTCAAAAATATGATAATAGTTCTGGCTTGTTATTTTACAAGTATAAGTTAAAAGAGATGATATCCAATGCATTTTGCATTATACCATTATGGGTAGTGCTAAAAAATGAAATCAAGAGCAATGAGATATGTTTCTTTAAAACAAATACGCGAATGAACAGCACAACGACATGCTATTCTTCATGAGTGTATATATTTTTCACATCTGAATTAATTTCTTACTCCGCAAAAGAGAGTACAGCTATATTGAAAAAATAGATATGTCTCTCTTTTTTTTCAGAATGCCGAATCTGATAGCTGTTCTCTTTGTCACCTTATCCTCTTAACAGTTTAAAAATGAACGAATATCGATAAATTTTGTTCATTAAGAAAACCTTGCATGTGCTTTTTGTAGCCTGCTGGTATCAGTATTGCGCAATAAATAAAGCGTGTTTATTGTATAAAATTTCTGAGAATTTAAAAATTTTTTCTAAGTAAAAAAAACCTTTCTATTCACTTCACTTGCATTTTTTTTTAATTTCTCCTACCGTCTTGCAAAAACTGATTTTAAAGGAATAACGAATGGCAACTCTAGATTATGTTGTCAAAGATATCGCACTTGCTGCCTATGGGCGTAAAGAACTTGATATTGCTGAAACTGAAATGCCTGGTTTAATGGCTTGCCGTGAAGAATTTTCTTCTAGCCAGCCTTTGTGTGGAGCACGTATTTCTGGTTCATTGCACATGACAATTCAAACAGCTGTTTTGATTGAGACATTAAAAGCGATCGGTGCCGATATACGCTGGAGTTCTAGCAATATTTTTTCCACGCAAGACCACGCAGCAGCGGCTATTGCAGCCACAGGTACTCCCGTTTTCGCAGTTAAAGGTGAAACACTGGAAGAATATTGGACTTATATAGATGCAATTTTCCAATGGCCTGATGGCAATCCCTCCAATCTTATCTTAGATGATGGATCTGATGCTACACACTATATTTTGATGGGATGCTGTGCAGAAGAAAATAAAGATATTCTATCTCACCCAAAAACAGAAGAAGAGGGGATTTTTTTCAAACAAATCCAAAAACGTATAGATGCTACACCAGGATTTTTCATACGCCAACGTGCAGCAATCAAAGGTGTAAGCGAAGAAACAACAACGGGTGTACAACGCCTTTATCAATTGCAAAATGAAGGGCTTTTGCCTTTCCCAGCCATTAACGTCAATGATAGTGTCACTAAATCAAAATTTGATAATAAATATGGATGTAAAGAATCACTAGTAGACGGCATTCGACGTGCAACAGACGTTATGATAGCTGGTAAGATTGCCATTGTCTGTGGTTATGGTGATGTGGGTAAAGGTTCAGCAGCCTCTCTTTCAGGTGCTGGTGCTCGCGTTAAAGTAACAGAAATTGATCCCATCTGCGCCCTTCAAGCAGCTATGGATGGCTATGAAGTTGTTAACTTAGATGATGCCGCCTCCAGTGCTGATATTATCATCACAACAACGGGCAATAAAGATATTGTACGATTAGATCATATGCGACAAGTTAAAGATATGTGCATCCTTGGAAACATTGGCCATTTTGATAACGAAATCCAAGTAGCAGCTCTTAGAAATTTGCCATGGATGAATATTAAGCCACAAGTTGATATGATCACTTTTCCTGATGGGAAACGCATTATTTTGCTCTCTGAGGGGCGTTTACTTAACCTCGGTAATGCTACTGGACATCCTTCTTTTGTCATGTCAGCTTCATTTACCAATCAAGTTTTAGCGCAAATTGAACTCTTTACCCGTTCAGAACATTACAAAAATGAAGTAGCTGTTTTGCCAAAGCACCTTGATGAAAAAGTTGCGCGTCTTCACCTTGATCGGTTAGGGATAAAATTAAGCGTTTTATCAGAAGAACAGGCCGCTTATATTGGAGTCACACCACAAGGACCCTATAAACCAAATCATTACCGTTATTAAAACGTTTCCCTCAGTTAAAAGAAAAAAGGAAAACGCACCGTGCTCAACTTTGGTGATATTACCCCCAAAGAAAAAGCTCAAAAAATGATCCGAATCTGTACTCATCTCTTTTGCTTTTTTTTCCTTTTTTCTCCAACGTGCGCTGTTGCTCTGTCATTGGAAATGCATCTACCACCTACCTTCACTTTGCCAGATGGACCATGGCTTCTTTTAGCGCTCTGCGGAGGAATTTCTTGTGCCTCACTCCTTATGTGTATGGCTATTATTATGCGCGTAAAAAAAGCTTCACAAAAGCCTTTGAAGGTATTTCAAGCAGACTGTTCTGAAAAACTTCGATATTATGAGTGGCTTTTAGAAGAAACTGGACAATCTCTTCTTATTTGGGAAAATCCAACGGCTTCACCCCGTGTAGTTGGTAATATTCCCGTATTACAAAAAGCAGGAATTCATCAGAAAGACTTTCAGCATTTTAACTTATGGCTTGAAGAAAACTCAAGCCGAGAACTTGACTACGCATTAACGCAATTACGTTACAACTCTCACCCTTTTGAACTTTTCATCACCACCACAAACAATATGCTGTTACAAGTTACAGGGATAATCGCCGGAACAGCAGCCATTGCACGCTTTCAAGATATTTCAACACAACAGAGCGAAAATGCTCGTTTACAGAAAGATATAGCCACAATTCTCACCGAACTGAGAATGCAGCGCAATCTTCTTGATCGTATACAAGAACCTGTATGGATACGAGATTGTGAGGGGAAGGTTTGCTTTATCAATCGCGCCTTTAAAGAAATGACAAGCTTTAGAGAAAGCAACAATGAAGTCATTGATCTTTTTAATGAAACAACACAACCTAAAACAGATGAAATAGAAACAATTTTTCAAGAGCACGTTCATACCGTCATTGATGGGGAACGGCACTGTTTTTACCTCACACGGATTACAACAGAAGAAGGAATGGCAGCTTTTGCCCGTGATGACAGCGCATATGAAAATCTTGCCAATGAACTGAGGCGCGTTCTTCAAAGCCATTGTGAGACACTTGATCAAATCTCAACAGCTGTAGCCATTTTTGATACAAATCAAAAATTAAAATTTTGTAATCAGGCTTTTAAAATTTTATGGCCGTTGGAGAGTTCTTTTCTAGAAAGTAAACCAAGCCATACATTGCTTCTTGAACGCTTGCGTGAAAAAGGACTCCTTGCGGAACATCCTGATTGGCGCGCGTGGAAAGAAGAACTTTTTAAAGCCTATCGGCAAACAGAATCGAATCAACAAATTTGGAATCTTCCTGACGGGCGCACGGTATGTGTTATTTCCAGTCCTCATCCACAAGGAGGCGTCACTTGGCTTTACGAAAATCTCACAGAAAAAATTAATCTTGAACGACGCTATAACACACTCATTAAAATACAAGGCGAAACACTTGATAAACTTTCAGAAGGAGTCGTGGTTTTTGGCACTGATGGGCGTCTGCGTTTATCGAATCCAGCTTTGTCTAAATTATGGTCTCTTCCCTATAATTTATCGGTAGAAGGTACCCATATCACACAATTACAAAGCCATTGTTCTGCTCTATGCACGGGGTCAGAGTGGGATCAATTTGCCAAATTTATTACAGGTTTTGCTGAAAAACGTGACACATATTCAGGTCGTATGGATCTCAAAAATGAAATGATTATTGACTACACATTGGTCCCTCTCCCCAATGGGCAAACGATGCTCACTTTCGTTAATGTTACGGACACCGTCCATGTTGCACGTGCTCTTCAAGAAAAAAATGAAGCCTTAGAAAGTGCTGATCGTTTGCGTAATGAATTTGTCCAACATGTTTCCTATGAATTACGCACACCTCTTACCAATATTATAGGGTTTTCCGATATTTTACGTGATCAAATTTTTGGCTCTATCAATGAACGTCAAAAAGAATATCTTGGGCACATTCATTCAGAATCAGGCACTCTTTTGAATATTGTTAATGATATTCTTGATCTTGCAACCCTTGATGCTGGTATCATGGAGTTGGACATACAGCCGGTTAATATTGCCAATGCTATGATACACGCAGTAGCACGTGTAGAAGAGCGCCTTAACGGACGCCATATTACACTTCTACAACAAATTTCTCCCTCTTTAAATTTTATTTTTGCTGATGCCACACGTTTGCATCAAATCTTTGTTAATGTTCTGAGTAACGCGATTAATTTCGCAGCAGAAGCAAGCACAATTGAATTTTGTGTTGATGAACAAGATAATAACGTCGTCTTTAGTGTCCACAATGAGGGATCTGATATTCCTGAAGATATTCTTGATCGCATTTTCAAACGTTTTTCTTCTTATTCACATCATGGTGGACGTGCAGGAGCAGGTCTTGGACTTTCCCTTGTCAAAAGCTTTGTTGAACTCCATGGTGGTCACGTTGAAATTCTCACAGGAACGGGACAAGGAACAACGGTTAAATGTTTTTTTCCAATTCCTAAAGGAGACGAAGTTTTTTAATCTCGTTCTTTATCATTACATAATTTTTTCTCGTTCATTTTATGGAACTCACAATGCATTTTAATTTTTTTCTTGAAAATGAAGAAGCAACCAAGTTTTTCGCGCAAGATCTAGCCCTCGCTTTAAAGCTAGGTGATATTGTAACGCTGCAAGGTGATCTTGGAACAGGAAAATCAACCATCGCACGAGAAATCATTCATACACTTGCCAACGACAATACTCTAGATGTTCCAAGTCCTACTTTCACTCTTGTTCAAAGCTATCAGCTTTCACAATTTGATGTTCTTCATGTTGATCTTTATCGTCTTTCTATGGAAGAAGAAATTGATGAATTAGGACTTCATGAAGAACGTGAACAAAGAATTTTACTCATTGAATGGCCAGAAAAAGGGGCTGATATTTTAAGTCCTGCTACCTTTGCAATTACTTTACAGCATGAAGGCTGTGGGCGTCGTGTGATTCTTAAATCAGCACAACATTCTATTGAGCGTCTACAGAGATCTTTTGCAATTCGCACATTTTTAAAAGCCCATAACCGTAGTCATGTTCATCGCCGTTTTTTAGCTGGAGATGCCTCTGCTCGCACCTATGAACTTTTGGATGATGGAAACTATCAAGAAGTTCTTATGAATGCGCCAATCATGCAAATGGAACAAAATACAGATCTCTCTTACGTAACAATGACACGCCTTGCAAAAGACATCCGTCAATTTATAGGAATTAATCAACTAATTTTGGACAATGGATTTTCTGCTCCCCATATCTTTGTTGAAGATTTTGAAAAAGGGCTTTTGATTCTAGAAGATTTGGGGCGTGCAAGGATTTTAGATCAAACTGGCAATCCTTTGGAAGAACGTTATATCGCCTGTAGTGAATTACTGGCTACCTTTCACCAAAAATCATGGCCTTCTGAAAAGCAATTTGCAACATTTTCGCTTCAAATTCCCTCTTATGATTGTCAAGCACTAAAAACAGAACTCTCCTTATTGCTAGACTGGTATTTTCCCTTCCAAACACAAAAAACCTTGGATCAAGAACAGCGTAAAGCCTTTTTTGCGTGTTGGCAGCCCTATCTCGTTAGTCTCACCAAAGGAGAAAACACCTTTGTCATGCGTGATTACCATTCCCCTAATATTCTTTGGCGCGCACATAAAGAGGGATTTTCCCGTATTGGTCTGATTGATTTTCAAGATGGCTTAATCGGTTCAACAGCCTATGATCTTGTCTCTTTAGCACAAGACGCACGCCTGTTTATTCCACCAACACTCGAAGCGAAAATTCTTGATGCCTATTGTAATGCACGTCATCAAGCATCACGACCTTTTAATGAAGATGAATTACGTAAGCTTTACGCTTTTGCAGGCGTTCAACGAGTTTCAAGAATTTTAGGACTTTTTGTACGTCTCCACCAACGAGATGGAAAATCATCTTATCTTAAACACCTGCCCCATTTGCAGGATTATCTTGCCCGCAATCTCTCACACCCAATGCTTGCACCTTTACAAAGTTTTTATCAAGAAATGGGGCTCATTTCAAAAGCATAATAGAATTTCACACATTGACTTTTTCAAAATACTCTTCATACAAGCAATTTACTTTTGTTAAAGAAAGTGAGGATAAGTATATGCCCGCGACTATTCTCTTTTTCCAAATCTTTGATGAGAATTAACAGATATTATCTACTTAACTGGCTGCTTAATTTAAATTAAAAAATCTACCGCACAAGCGTAGCTTTTTAGTTTTTCCCTGCATAAAAATTGTATACAGTATGAACAATCAAAAAATCAATAAAATGGAATGTTTACTATCCAAAATGAGACCATATGACCTATAAACCGCGTGTTTTTTCTATTTCTTCAGGAACTGCTTTTTTACCACATTTTGTTGATGCCCTGCTCTCTGGTGTTCTTATTGATAACTTTGCACCAAATGGAGATATTCAGGCTGCTCTTGCTGATACTCTTATTTACGTACCGACACGCCGTGCTGCGCGCGCTTTACGTACAGCCTTTGTTGAAGGAAGTGCTACACAATCAACCTTCTTGCCTACCATACGCGCTCTAGGAGATCTAGATGGAGATAGTTTCTTTTTTGTTGAAAACTATACCTGTACCCTAAATCTTCCGATTGGAGAAAGTGAACGCCTTCTGCTTTTAGCACGCCTTATTCGTCTTTGGCGTGAAAATTTACCTGCTCATTTGCGTGCTATGTTTGAGGCAGAAGACGTGCTTATTCCTGCTCGTACTGCTGATTCAATTTGGCTTGCTCAAGATTTAGCACATTTGATGGATGAAATTGAAACAGAATCAGCAGATTGGTCAAAACTTAAAGATATTGCTCCTGATATGGTAGCCGAATGGTGGCAAATAACTCTCGATTTCCTTACTATTGTCACACAAAGCTGGCCGCAAATCTTACAGGAGAGACAACGAAGTAATCCAGCTGAATGGCGTAATCAAGCACTCAAAATGCACGCCGAAACTTTACACCACACAAAACCTAATAAACCTATACTTGCAGCTGGTGTTTCAGGGTCCATTCCTGCTGTTTCTCATCTTTTAAGGGTAATTGCCTCTCTGCCCAAAGGTGCTGTTGTTCTTCCTGGGCTTGATTTTCATATGGATGAAGAACAATGGAAAGCATTAGATACAATCAATAAAGAAAAAACAACTTGTGATTTTTCCGATTATGAAACGAATGCTTTTAGCCATCCTCAATATCATTTAAAAAAACTTCTCTCTCTCATGAAATGTCATCGCACTCATGTTCGCGAAATCGGTCAACAAAGTGCAATAACGAAAAAACGTACGGCTCTTTTATCAGAAGCCCTCCGACCAGCCTCTACAACAGATCGATGGGTACAAATTGTCCGCGATGATTATGAAAATCTTTGTGCAAATTGGTCCTTCATTGAAACTATAAACGAGCGAGAAGAAGCTCTTGCTATTGCTGTTGCTTTACGCAATGCCATTGAAGAACCTCAAAAAAACGCAGCTCTTATTACAAATGATCGTAATTTAGCACGTCGTGTCTCCGTTGAATTACAGCGATTTGGAATTGAAGCAAATGATTCAGGAGAAATACCATTAGCACAAACGCTACCTTCAACTCTGTTACGGCTTATTTTAGAAAATGTGTTTCAGCCTAGTGATCCAATTGCTTTTCTTTCTCTTCTCAAACATCCACTTATAACACTCAAACAAAATCGTCATCGCTTACGCGAAATGGCAGAAAATTTTGAACTCTTTGTTCTTCGAGGCAGTACTGGACGTATTCATCTTCGCAAATGTGACCAATTTATTGAAAAATGGATAAAAACACGTTCCAAGAATACTTCTGATGACTGCACTCTTGATCAACAAAAGAGTGAAGAAGCACATCTGCTTTGTCAGCTTTTGGTTAAAGCCGTTGAACCTTTAGCATCTCTCATGGAACAGGAGAAGGAATGCAGCATCAATGAAGCCGCAATAGCGACTGTTGAAGTTTTTGAAAATTTTGGGCGTGATGAAAACGATTCTCTTGCTCATCTTTATCAACATGAAGCGGGACAAGCATTATCAACTTTTTTGCGTGAATTGGTGAGTGATCAATCAGGACTAAAATTTCATCTTTGCGAATGGCCCGCTATGTTTTCAGCGCTTATAGCAACCCGCTCGGTCACACCTTCCCCTGGGGGACATCCACGCTTATTCATCTGGGGCACTTTGGAATCACGTCTGCAAACGGTTGATACAGTGGTCATCGGTGGTCTCAATGAAGGATCATGGCCTATAACAACCCATAATGATGCTTTTTTATCGCGGCCAATGAAAATGATGTTAACTCTTGAACCACCAGAACAGCATATTGGGCTTTCTGCACATGATTTTCAATGGGCCATGGGAATGAATAAAGTAGTGATGAGCCGAGCACTACGGGTTAATCATGTTCCTTCACTCCCTTCACGCTGGCTACAACGCTTAGAAACTGTCATAGGAAAACAAGTCTGGAAACAAATCCGTGCACGGGGTGAAAAGGTGCTCCATTGGGCAAAAATGCTTGACAATACAAACATGGTTGCTTGTGCGACACGTCCTTGCCCTGTACCACCCCTTAAGATGCGTCCACGTCATTTTTCTGTTACCGAAATAGCAACGTTGCGCTATGATCCTTACGCCATTTACGCAAAAAAAATCTTGCATCTCAAACCGCTTAAAGCACTCACCTATGACCCTTGCGCAGCTGAACGCGGAACGCTTTATCACGCTATTCTTGCTGCTTTTTGCACACAAATAAAAAATCCAAAAGCTGCAAATGCATTAGATGTCCTCCTAACTCTTGGACGTAAAGAATTTGATAAACTTAATTTGCCTGCCGATGTTGAAACAATCTGGTGGACAAATTTTGAAAATCTTGCTCCTTTCATTCTCCAATGGGAACGAAGTTTGGAACCTCGAGAACGATATGCTGAAGTGGTATCGCAAAAAATACCCATAGATACAACAGGCGTAACCCTTTCAGGACGCGCTGATCGTATTGATGTATTGCCAAACAAAACGGTTGAAATTATTGATTTTAAAACCACTACACCACCCTCATCAAAACAAGTTCGTGATTTATTATTTCCACAATTAGCACTGGAAACAGCTTTGTTAATGAAAGGAGCCTTTACAGATTTTCAAAATCTTACCCCCTCAAATCTATTTTACATCCCCCTCAATGGAAAAGGTGAAATAACACCTAAATCAATCTTTTCAAAAAAAGGGGAAAAAGAGCACCAAAGTATCATTAGTCTCGGTGAAAAAGCATGGGAACATCTTATCGCATTAATAGAGTATTATAAAAATCCACAACAAGGCTATCTTTCGCACGCAGTCCCCATGATAAAACAATATGAAAGTGACTATGACCATCTGGCACGCTTATGGGAATGGTCAAATGGATTTCACAAAGGGGATCAGTCATGACTCTTTTTTCTATTCCTGAGGCAGCTCTTGATGCACAAGCAACGGCAACACACCCAAAAACAAATGTGTGGGTTTCTGCAAATGCAGGCTCTGGAAAAACTCATGTTCTAACCGAGCGCGTTATTCGTTTGCTTTTAAACGGTACTCCTCCAGCACGTATTTTATGCCTCACTTATACGAGAGCTGCCGCCGCTGTTATGCAATCGCGGATTTTTCGTACACTCTCTAGCTGGAATGAATGCGATGATGTACAGCTTAAAGAAATCTTATCGCAGCTTGAAAACAAACCTATCAATGCAACAAAAATAACCTATGCACGTCAACTCTTTGCTCGTGCCCTAGAAACACCTGGTGGCTTGAAAATACAAACTATTCATGCGTTTTGCGAATCTCTCTTGCATCAATTTATGCTGGAAGCCAATATTGCTGGACATTTCGAACTCATAGATGATGTCAACCGCAAAAAATTACTACAAGAAGCCCGCTGCCAACTTTTAAAGCATAATGGTGCACAACCCGCTTTGAAACAGCTGCTTACGGTTATCAGTGAACACACTTTTAACCAATTGTTGTATGAAGCAACTGAAAAGCAACATAAACTATCTGGTTTTTTGTCTTCTCTTCTGTCTGAAAATGGAGAAGAAAAATTGCGTGCACTGTTTAATTTAGCACCCGATGAAACAAACAAATGGTTGCTGAAAAAAATTCAACAGACTGCTTGCCTGCCTCTTTATGCTCTTACACATTGCCAAACTTATGGCAACCAACACATCAAGGATATGATCGCGAAATTTTCCCAATTAGCAGAAGCCCATGATGATACAACCATTATCAACATTATTTCCGATATCTATTTTACAACGAAAAATGATCCCCGTAGTTTTTCACGTTTATCTCGTAAAAAATCAGATGAAATTTGGCACTTTGTTCAACAAATGCTTGAAGATAAACAAAGCAAACTTTCTGTTCTTTTAGAAAAATATCAATGCTTAAAAATTGTTACACTTAATATGGCTGCTTTTCAGCTTTGTGCCATGTATCTCAAAATTTATGCAAATTTAAAAAAAGCCAATGGTTTCTTAGATTTTGATGATCTCATTGAACGCACGCTCCATTTGTTACAGCGTAAAGGTGCAAGCCAATGGGTGCACTATAAACTTGATAATGGTCTTGATCACATTTTGCTTGATGAAGCACAAGATACCAACCCTGAACAATGGAAAATTATTCAACTTTTAGCGCAAGAATTTTTCACAGGTTATAGTCAACGCACAAACATACGTACTCTTTTTGCTGTTGGAGATGAAAAACAATCTATCTATTCTTTTCAGGGCGCTGCTCCAGAAAATTTTGCTGCAAATGGCAAAATGATTCAAAAAAAAGCAGAACACGCGAAGCAGAAATTTGAAAAAATACAACTGAATTATTCTTTTCGCTCCACAGCCGATGTCCTTAAAAGCGTTGATCTTGTCTTTGAAACACCAGAAAATTACAAGGGACTTTCAGCAGAAAATACAAAAACGGTACACGAAGCTATTCGTGTTCATAGCCCAGGTGAAGTTATTCTATGGGATGCCATTTCCAAAGAAACAAACGAATTTCCTGATGATTGGCATGCAACTGTTGATCAGTTAGACACACCCGCAGTACGTTTAGCAGAAAAAATTGCTGAAACGATTGCAGGCTGGTTACACAATGGAGAAATGCTTCCAGCAAAGGGGCGTTTATTGCGTGCAAGTGATATTATGGTCTTGGTTCGTAAGCGTGATCAGTTTGCCTTAGCGCTTTCTCGTGCCCTTAAACAACGCAACATTCCTGTCGCTGGCGCTGACCGTTTACAGCTTACAAAACATATGAGTGTACGTGATTTAATGGCACTTGCACGTTTTGTTTTGCAACCACAAGATGATTTATCTCTTGCTTGTGTTTTAAAAAGTCCACTCTTTGCGCTTAGCGAAGAGGAACTTTATCAACTTGCCGCTCACCGTACAGGTTCCCTTTGGCAAAGCCTTTGTAAACAAGCGTCATCGCATATCCCTTTTAAAGATGCTTTCGAAAACTTGAGTAAATATCGTACCTTAGTGGATAAAATACCAGTTTTCGAATTCTATAGCCATATCTTAAATAATGATAAAGGACGACAAAAGATTCTAGCGCGCTTAGGATCGGAAGCAAATGATGTACTTGATGCTTTTATGGATTACACACTTACGATTCAAAAAACGGGTTTACCAGGATTACAAGCTTTTTTGGAGACATTAAGTATAAGTGAACCAGAAATTAAACGTGAGTTTGACCAAAACCATGAAGAAATTCGTATCATGACTGTTCATGCTGCAAAAGGACTGGAAGCTGCCGTTGTGTTTCTGGTTGATCCTGGTAGTGCAATCTGGCATCCCCAGCATGCACCTCACTTGCTTAAAGTTCCCTTGAACAATGCACATTTAAGCGACCAACAAGCTTTTATCTGGCGTCCTAATGCAGAATTTGATACAATGCTCTCTAAACAGGCAATCTCGCGCTTAAAACAGCGTGCAGAAGAGGAATATAGGCGCCTTCTCTATGTAGGAATGACACGCGCGGAAGATCGGTTGTTTGTTTGCGGGTATAGTAGTGAGAGAAACACCCCTCATACGTGGCTACAATTGGTAAAGAAAGCTCTCAAACCGCATGCAGTTCCCATCAAAGGTCCTGCAGAAGATATTGCAGCTTGGCGTTATTGCATCACAGATTCTTCTTCTGCCCCAATAAACCAAGAAGTCTCTTGTGCTGAGTGCCAAGCACTTCCACCTCTACCAGATTTTTTCTCCCATAAAGTACCAGCTGAACCGGTGTTACCAAAACCGCTGAGGCCCTCTGTTGCTAGTCTTTCCATTGAGGCTGATACCGAGATTTCTCCCAATTCAAAATATCTTAGCATCTCGCCTGTCTTAGGAGAAACAAATACCAACAGAGCTTTTTTCATTGAATATGGTAATATTGTTCACCGATTGTTGCAATATTTGCCCAATTGCCCTCCCGAAAAACGTCGAGATTGTGCCCAACACTATCTCAACACCAAAGCCTCTCATTGGCAGGAGTCCCAAAAAGAAAAAGCACTTTGTCATGTTTGGAAAATTTTAAATCATTCGTATCTCAAGCCCCTCTTTTCTGACAATTCACATGCTGAAGTGTCCTTAATGGGCACTGTCAAAATCCGTGGAAAAGAACAGGCAATTTCTGGTCAAATTGACCGCCTATGCATCACAAAAAATAGCATTATCTTTGCTGATTTTAAAACAGGAATCCCACCAGAAAACGAAGCTGCTATCGCCCCACATTATTTACTACAAATGGCTCTTTACCGAAAATTGCTGCAAGCTATTCATCTCGATAAAGAAATCCAAGCTCTTCTTGTTTACAGTAAAGAAGCAAAAATTTTCAAACTTCCTCCGGAAAAACTCGATGCACTTCTTGATGAAATTGCCTTATAAGCTAAGGAACTTCTCTTATAATTTATCTTTGCAATAACTTGATATGAAGTGCCATTATACCAATGTATAGAAATGGATATAAAGGATAAAATAATGACCTGTATAAAAATTGATAAGAGCAATTTTGAAAGTGAAGTTCTCACCTCTTCCATCCCTGTTGTAGTTGATTTTTGGGCAGAATGGTGTGGTCCCTGCAAAATGATTGCTCCGATTTTGGATGAAATTTCAACAGAAATGCAAGATCAGATAAAAATTGCCAAAATAAATATTGATGAAAATCCAGAATTGGCGACCCAATACGGAGTACGGTCGATTCCTACCCTATTGATGTTTAAAAATGGAAATGTCTCATCGAATATGGTTGGCGCTGCTTCTAAAGGGCGTGTTTCTGAATGGATTAAAGATGGTCTTCGTTAAGCCCATTTATAGTAACTTTTTTCAAAGGAGAGAGGTTTTATCTCTCCTTTGTGTTTGGTTTGTTAAAAAAATAACTGCTTCTATCATAACAGAAGCTTTTGTTTATTCAGAGCGTATTTGATAATCTTTAAAAGTTGCAAATTTTATTTTCGGCGCTCGTTCTGCTTCATAATTCAATGAAAAATGATTTTCTGCCAAAAAAACTGGATCACCATCCAAATCATACGCAATCGCAGAGCGATTATTGGTAAGAAATTTTTGCAGATCATCTTTCGTTTCTGCTGAAATCCAACGACATACATTAAAACGCGCTGATTCAAAGCTCACCGGTAAAGAATATTCTACCTTAAGTCGTTCCGTTAAAACATCAATTTGCAAAGCACCAATGACCCCAACAAGAGCAGGTGACCCATCATCAGGAATAAATAATTGCACAACACCTTCTTCAGCCATTTGCTGTAAAGCTTCTTTGAGCTTTTTTGCTTTCATCGGATCACCCAAACAAACACGACGTAAAATTTCCGGTGCAAAATTGGGTACACCTTTAAAAAGAATCTCTTCACCTTCCGTCAAGGTATCACCAATCCGCAGCGTTCCATGGTTTGGAAGACCAACTATATCACCAGCATAAGCTTTATCAGCAATTTGACGTGAGCGGGCAAAGAAAAATTGAGGTGCTGACAGTGTCATTGGCTTTCCAGTCCGTACCAACTTTGTCTTCATACCACGCTCAAGTGTCCCTGAACACACCCGCAAAAATGCAATACGATCACGATGATGAGGGTCCATATTAGCCTGAATTTTAAAGACAAACCCTGTCATTTTGGGTTCTGTCGCTATGACATTGCGTTGATCTGCTAACTGATTACGAGGACTTGGACCAAAATCAATGAACGCATTGATCAAATCACGAACACCAAAATTTCTTAAAGCCGAACCAAAATAAACCGGTGTCATATGTCCTTCACGGAAAGCTTGCAGATCAAAATTTTTGCAAGCACTTCGAGCAAGGTCTACTCCTTCGATAAAAGACAAGCGTTGATTTTCAGGAAGCAAATTTGCAACTTCGTTAGGTCCCGAAACCGTCTGTTGCGTAACCTCATCATCTTTTTTTCGAAAACGGTCATGATGAAGGTCAAATGTTCCAACAAAATCTTTACCTATACCAATGGGCCACGTTATTGGTGCGGTATCAAGTGCAAGTTTCTCTTCAATTTCATCTAAAAGTTCTATAGGGTCGCGCGCTTCACGATCCATTTTATTGACAAAAGTAATAATAGGTATATCCCGCATCCGACACACTTCAAATAATTTCAGTGTTCTCGGTTCAATTCCGCGTGCACCATCAAGCACCATAATAGCACTGTCAACTGCCGTAAGAGTACGGTACGTATCATCGGCAAAGTCCTCATGACCTGGAGTATCTAACAAATTAAATATATGGTCTTGATATTCAAATGTCATCACTGAGGTCACAACCGAAATACCACGATCACGTTCAATATTCATCCAATCGGAACGGGTTTGAATACGATCTTTTTTCGCCTTTACTTCACCGGCAAGTTGAATCGCTCCACCAAATAATAAAAGTTTTTCTGTCAGTGTTGTCTTGCCCGCATCAGGATGAGCAATAATCGCAAATGTACGCCGCCGTTTTATCTCTTGCACTCTCTGTTCCATTATTCCCCCGTAGGCCGTGCAAGCGCTTCAGCAATCAGTGTGCGCATTTCATTAATCCCATACAGTGCAATAAATGATCCTAATCGTGGTCCTCGTTCTTGCCCTAAAAGGACTTCATAGAGCATTTGAAAAAAAATATTTGAAACACCTGGACCTCCTTCAGGGCTTTTTTTGTTATGGTCTTGATAACGCTCCGTTAAACGTGCAACATCAAGAAGCGCATTTTGAAGAATGTTGCCATCAGCATTTTCTGGTAAACTAGCTAATTTTGCATCAATTTGCTCTAATGTTGTGCGTTCATCCTTATCTGGTGTTCGAAACTTTTTGTTTGGTTTGACAAAGACATCAAAATATTTAATGGCAAATTGCACTAACTGGTCAAGTTCTGGATAAGCTTGTGCATTGGCTCCTTTAGCATAGCGAGAAATAAAACCCCAAAGGACCTCTTTATTCTCCGCATTTGAAGCACTAACTAAATTTAAGAGCATCGCAAAGGATACAGGCAAATCAATCAGCGGAGGGCAACCACTATGGATATGCCATACGGGGTTATTAAGCCGCTCTTGCCATTTTTGACGACCATAGGCTGAAAGATGTGCATAATACTCATCAACGGCTTTCGGAATAACATCAAAATAAAGTCGTTTTGCTGTTTTGGGCTTTGAAAACATGTAAAGCCCCAAACTTTCTGTTGGTGCATAGGTTAACCACTCATCAATGGTTAAACCATTTCCCTTGGATTTGGAAATTTTCTGTCCCTTATCATCCAAAAAGAGCTCATAATTAAATCCTTCTGGTGGATTTCCACCAAGCACTTTGCAAATTTTAGAGGAAAGATTGGTAGAATCAATAAGATCTTTACCCGCCATTTCATAATCAACCCCAAGCGCTTTCCAACGCATTGCCCAATCCACCTTCCACTGGCATTTAACCTTGCCACCTGTGACCTCCGTTTCAATGGCTTCTCCAGTTTCAGGCTCAATATAGGTGACTGTTCCTTTCTCAACATTACGGGAAACCATCGGCACTTGTAATACTTTTCCAGAAAAAGGAGAAATAGGTAAAAAGAGAGAATAGGTAGCTCGCCGTTCTTCACCCAATGTTGGGAGGATAATTGCCATTACCTTGTCGTAACAGATAAGTATTTTTAAAAGTGTTTCATCAAAACGACCAGAACTATAATAGTCCGTGGCACTCGCAAATTCATAGTCAAAACTAAAACGATCAAGAAAAGCGCGCAAACGTGCGTTATTCGCTGCTCCAAAAGAAGGATAACTATTGCCAAAAGGATCCGGTACGCGGCTGAGCGGTTGACCAAGATAACTTTCCATCTTTTCTCGATCAGGTACATTATCAGGTACTTTACGCAAACCATCCATATCATCAGAAAAACAAAGCAGTTTTGTTTTAACTTTATTCTCCGTGAGAATATGGAAAGCATGACGCACCATGGTTGTACGTGCTACCTCCCCGAAGGTTCCAATATGCGGTAAACCAGAAGGTCCATAACCAGTTTCAAATATTACACTCTGTGGATAACCTGTTTTTTCATATCGCTTTATAATTTTACGTGCTTCTTCAAATGGCCAAGCTCTCGATTGAACAGCCGCATCTCTTAATTCTGACGTAAGGCTAAGGGTATCACACTGATCACGCATCATTTCTTTATCCTAAAAATTAAACTCTTTCATGATATGGCGTATAGTTCTTGAATTTATTCGTCAATAATAGCAAGTGAAAAGGCATAATCTCTTACATACTCTTGCCACAATTAGCATCCGCTCTATTATTCTGTTTATATTTTACGTCAACAAAAGTGTGAATATTATGAATCGCAATTTACTGGTTTTGATTATAGGCGCTTTACTTGTTCTTCTTATAGGTTTTTCTTATTACACTTATCGGCAAGAAAGCAAAACTTCTAGCATTGAACTCAAAATTGATAAATAAGCTGTTTGTAACCAAAATCAATTAAAGAAGTTACCTTCTTCAACTTTTAATATTAAGAGCTGTTCTACGCTTGACACTATCAAAATGACTTCTGTTATGTTTCTGTGTGTTGATGAGCGTGCTGCTCGTGTGCGCAAATGTAGAGAATTTAATTTAATAAAGCCAGCAGCATCTTTTGGTCATAAGTTATCATCCTCAAAGGTTACCAATTTATTGGAATAAAGCGACTTTTTGCTTTCGCGTCCTCCAACGATCACATCGCTCTTATAAAGTTTTAATGTAACTCCACTTTCAACATTTTCTTGGGATAAATCAATAGCTGCCTGCAACATTTTGCGCTCAAGGGAAAATCAAAAGTCGTAATAAGTAAGTTCTGCATAACGCGGCATTAATTCATCTTTCAAATGAACCGCACCCCGATCCAATGTCAAAGCTTCCATCGCGCGATGAACAATTAGGAGAATGATTCTTCCTAGCATCTCATAAATGCCACGCAATTTCATACCTACAAAACAATTTTCTACTAAATCTAACCGACCAATATCATTGTCGCATCCATAACCATTCAATTTAGAAAGTAATTTTACAGGGGAGAAACTTTTCCCATTGATCGAGATTACATCACCTTCTTTAAAACCAATAGTGATTCTCGTTGCTTGATCTGAAGCAGCTTCTGGCGAAAGAGTACGCATATGCACATATTCAGGAGCAAGAAGAGCCGGATCTTCTAAAATTTTTTCCTCTGATGAGGTATGCAATAGATTCGCATCAACCGGAAAAGGTGCCTCACCTTGCTTATCCTTTTCCGCCGGAATTTGCTGTGCATGCGCAAAATCAATTAAATCCATCCTGCTTTTAAAAAACCAATCACGCCATGGAGCAATAATTTTGATATCAGGATTAAGTGCATAAGCAGAAAGCTTAAAGTGTACTTGATCATTGCCTTTTTCTGTTACTCTGGGCAATTGCATCTTCTCCTGTTTCTTTGGCAATTTTAATAAAACGCTTTGCAATAAGTGGACGGGCAATTGACCTTACTAAAAGGTAGGTCTCTTCATAAACTGCATTAGCCCGAAACATCGGAAAGACAAAATCACGCACAAATTTTTTGCACAAATCTTCGATATAGATTTCTTTAACATCAAGCATTTCAGCTTTACGATGAAGTACGAACTCTTCCTCCCCTACCCAAATCGGCTGCAAAAGTTACAACTTCAGCACCTAGTTTGTTTTGCAACCATTTAAGAATAATTAAGGTACCCAGTCCGCCTGAATGAGCCAAAACAGCTTTCTAACATTTTGCCACTTTTTTATTTTAAAATTCTACTGTGTTTGTTTTCTTTGAACTTAGAATTATGCAAAGAATGAAAATAAATTCCTTTTGAGCAGCATTTAAAAGATGCAAAAAAAAACAAAAAAGTGTAAAGAAGCATTTTTTGTAAGAGGTGTAAGTTATTTGAACCTCTTTACACGATAATGAAGAGGTTTATATGTCATTTCTTCCTGAATGGTCTATTTTAATACAGTTTTCTGCGGCATCGTTGATTTTAGCACTTATTCCAGGACCTGATATGATGCTTTCTATAGGACGAACCATTACACAAAGCAAAAAAGCCGGAGTCATGTGTGCTTTAGGGAGTGCAACAGGCTTTGCTATTCAAGTTACCGCCGTAGCACTTGGTTTATCAGCTCTTATTTTTGCTTCACCGCACGCTTTTGTTCTTCTTAAAATTGCTGGTGCTTTTTATCTTTTATGGTTTGCTATTCAAGCATTACGTAAACACTTAACATTTTTTGTTGAACCAGTACCATCTAAATACCAAAGCTTTAAACGCAACTATTTCGCTGGTATTGGAATTAATCTTTTAAATCCCAAGATCATTCTCTTTAATGTGACCTTTTTACCGCAATTTATCAATGCTAAAGATCCTATGGCGACACAGAAATTACTCATTTTAGGACTTTCTTATATCCCTATCTCTCTCCCCATTACAATTTCCGCGGTTTTTATGGCGCACAAACTTTTGCAAAGCCTCAAACAAAATCCTCTTTATATGCGTTTTCTTAACTGGCTTATTGCTGGTACCTTTACCAGCTTTGCTCTTCACCTCCTTATAGCTGAAAATTGAGTCATTGACTGGCAGCCGCATCTTCAAATTGCACACGTTCAGACTTACGTAAACGTTCTGAAGCAGATTTAAGCTGACCACATGCAGCTAAAATATCGCGTCCGCGCGGCACCCGAATAGGTGAGGCATAACCTGCTTGATTAACCACATCGGCAAAACGCTCAATTTGTTCCCAATCAGAACATTGATAATTCGTCCCTGGCCATGGATTAAAAGGTATCAAATTGATCTTAGCAGGAATACCTTTAAGTAACTGGACCAACCGTTTGGCATCATCCAAACTATCATTTATGTCTTTCAGCATAACATATTCAAATGTAATTCGCTTTGCATTAGAAAGACCAGGATAATTACGGCAAGCATTCATTAACAAAGCAAGTGGATATTTTTTATTGATCGGAACAAGCATATCCCTTAGCGTATCATGTACTGCGTGAAGTGAAATCGCCAACATAACACCAATTTCCTCTCCGGTTCGGATAATTCCTGGAACGACCCCGCTGGTTGAAAGCGTAATTCGGCGTTTTGATAAAGAAAGCCCATCTCCATCGGAAGCAATTAATAAAGCTTTTTTAACTGCTTCAAAATTATAAAGTGGCTCCCCCATTCCCATCATAACGATATTGGTGATCTTGCGCCCTTCAACTGGAACAATTGCCCCATCAGGAGTATTTCTATCAGGAAAATCCCCCAAACAATCACGTGCAACCAATAATTGCGCCAAAATTTCTTCCGCTGTCAAATTACGAACTAGAACTTGCGTTCCCGTATGGCAAAAAGAACAGGTTAGCGTACACCCTACCTGAGATGAAAGACATAAAGTACCACGCCCTTCCTCAGGAATGTAGACTGTCTCAATTTCAACAGGCCTTCCAGCCCCACGTGCTGGAAAGCGCAACAGCCATTTACGCGTACCATCTTTTGATATTTGTTCCCAGACAATTTCCGGACGTGCAATGGAAAAATGACTTTTAAGCATTTCTTGCATTGGTTTAGAAATATTCAGCATTTCATTAAAATTTGAAACACCACGCACATAAAGCCAATGCCAAATTTGGCGTACACGCATACGTATTTGACGTTCTGGAACACCAATAGTCTTTAAGGCTTGCATCATTTCATTTTGCAATAAGCCAATTAAGGAAAGCTTAGACCTCTCTTTCACGACAACGTTATCTGTGTCTCGTGCTGGACATTCACCAACCGGTCTAAGATCATATGAAACAGACATTCTTTTCTAATTTATACCACTATTTTAGAGTTACAGAGACCTTAATGGCATTTCTGGACCGCACTTAATGCAGCCGTGACTCCTTTTAAGGAATAAGTGTAAGTCGTATGGGTTCCCCGTTTTGAGGTCGCCTTCACCGTCATATTTCTTCCAGCACGCATAGCAGAAACAAGTTGTTTTTCTGACTCTGGTGACGCCAACCAAGCGGAAGAATCCTTTGTGAAAAAATCAAAATCCTGCCCTCCAATAGTAACAATAACTTTTGATCCTTCTTTAAGGGTATAACCAGCCATGAATTGTGGTTCAAACACAACAGGTGAATTCGAGCGCTTGGTAACCAAAAAGAAATTATCGCCATGATTAACCGTCGTTGGAAGTGCCTCCAAAGGTACTGACAATACGTAGCAAATTGTATTTTGGGGCGATTTATAAGAATAAGCTCCCCAAGCCTCAAATTGATTTAGACGGCTTGGCACTTGTGCACATGCTGCTCCTGCTGTAACTAAAACCATTATAGATGCAGCAATAAAAGTCTTTTCAAACATCTTCATTTAACCCACTTCTTTAGTCTTTCACAAAATTTCTTCATTGAAAAAGCTCAACAAAAGCTCGTCTACGCCTTAGTATAGTTCTTACCCTCCCCTCATGAAAAAATATTTTTGCACTAATTTAAGAGCAGATTTATTTACATTCAATCATGACCCTTTGGTTGTTATTAAAACATGAACTCTTTAATTCAATAGAAAAACTAAAAAACAATATATAGCTTTTCAAATATTATTTATAAACTTAACACACTCAATGCACTTGGTTAATAAAAATCGCGAACACCTCTCCTTGGTTATTGTGTGTTCATAGTATGTATTCAATGTCGTCTTTTCACGGCCTTAAAGCCTTTTCGCAAAAAGTTATCAGCATATTTACTATACAACATAGAATGTATAGCTCCGACCTTGACTATTCTACGTAATTTTGCCTGCCTTGATACCATTTATCTTTACTATACATCTTCCCATTTTCAATTGCCAATTTCTGAAGAGATTTCAACAATCTACATTAGTTTAACCGTATTGTTTTGATGTATTTCTTGTCATAGCTGTTGCTAAACCTTCTACCTTATAGTTTTTTAAACAACTTCCTAATTAATTAAACCGTGATTAAACAAGCTTGTACATGCGTAAAAAATCCTCTTACCCAATCTAAAACCTCTCATTTTCATTCTTACCGTACAAAATCGTTTTTTCAGTATTGGGTTCTATGCAAGAACTGATACTTAAAGCAAACCTGCTCTTAGACCGTTAGCCTCCTTCATCAGCTTACATAAAGAAATGATAACCCTTATCTCACTTTAAGACCTAAATACCAACATTATCAAAAAATATTTAAATCACACTGATTAAGAAAAAAGACCAATTTGTAATACCCAACTCATTAAATAGGCCTAAAAGCGTGATAATTAAGGGCTGTGTACATGAAAAATAGCGAAAGTCTGTAATTTTTTCTATCCTCTCCCATTTTTAACATGAAAAATTTCTTGATAGCAATTTCTTCAAAATTACATAATATGATTAGTAATCCTCAGTTTTTTAAGCATAAATTATGCCATTTTCTAACCCACTTTGTGATAAACTATCCGCAATATACCCCACTGTCTTTTAAGCGGCATTTGATTCTGAATTTTGAATCAATAAAGCATAAAGTGCGCTGGCATCATGAGTATTGCGCAATTTTTGAACAACATCAGCATGACGCAAAACACGCGCAATCTGCGACAAAGCTTTTAAGTGATCTGCACCTGCATTCTCAGGTGCTAAAAGGAGAAAAACAAGATCAATAGGCTCGTCATCGAGAGCTTCAAAATCAACGGGGCTTTCAAGGCGTGCAAAGATACCAATGATCTTGTTAATACCAAGCAATTTTCCATGAGGAATCGCAATACCGCCACCAAGACCCGTTGAACCTAATTTTTCACGCTGCAAAACAATATCAAAAATTACACGTTCACTAAGACCTGTCAGTTCAGCAGCTTTTTCAGCTAAAATTTGCAGAACTTGTTTCTTCGAATTTGCCTTAAGAACCGGAATCATTGCTTCCGGTGCAATTAACTCACTCAAATTCATACTTTAATTTTCCTTTTACACGCTCAAATGCTCACCAATAAACCTGTAAAAAGTGCAGATACCTAAAGTTCTCTCACTTTCTTGCATCATCACATGTGACGTTACTTTTCAATTTATAATGGGTGATAATTCAATTCATCTCATATCACTCTCAGCGCAACAATAAATAGTATTCAGATCCTCATTAACAGCATGAGAAAACAAAGAAATGAAGTTATCCATAAAATTAATTTCCCTACAACATGAGTAAAGACCATCATTCATAAATTTAATGACCGTTCCGCTACAAAAGTTGGTGTACAATTCTTTACCAAACTTTTTCCTTCTTTTTTAAATTAGCTCCTATAAAATGAGAAGCACATCGAGACAAAATAGTACTTTACTTCGACAATATAGCGTGGGGCTTTAGTGCTGCCTGACTACAACAATTTAAAGGCTTTAAATCGTTCAATGGTTATTTTAAAGAGATTTACAGATTTTATCTGATATCCGCAATTGCGCTTCCGTTTTTAAATGCATAACGCAAGCCACCAAAATACCACAAATCCTATTCGGCAACCATAATACATATAACCCATAGCGTTACCATCAAAATATCTAAAACAGCATCCTCGACATATTGCTTAATTCAATAATGAAAAGCATTATTAGTATCTATGTAACTTTCAACAACATGCGCATTTATTTATAGCCTCGTTTATCATTCATTATTATGTTAATCTAGGGATATTTTCTCCACGGTACGATCAAAAGCAAACTAAACCGATAATAATAATAGAATCACCGTACTTTGATGAGTTCCTTTTTCACAACTCAGCAAAAATTCAGTTTAAGATTATAGTCATAAAAGAAGTTTTGGCATAAATAAGGAACTTCTTAGCAATAATGCGATAAATACAACCATTAGAGGAAGTCTTATTGTGTAATCAAACAAAAACACCTACTTTCCAACAACTGTATCACCTTATTTTATTTACAGCTTTTAACAATATCACCACAGCTTCTACATACCGGCACCATCATACTCATTGCTAGCTCCCAATAATTGATAACTGTTCTTGAGAGGCATTTTAGTCCTTTTTAAATGGCTTTTAATTGATTCACCATATGAAGATTTGAGACAAGGAACTCTTACTGTATTTGGGTTTTTCATTCAACAAGCAAAATGTTTAATTATCATTATAAATAAATGTGTTGTGACAAAATAAGCAACTATTTTTCTTAATTTATGTGATGAAAACACATATCGGTCAACAGTTGTATTTAAGAATTAAAATGAAGTCTCATTCACTCCTGTGGAATATTTTTGATTGCTTAAACATATAAAAATGGCTCTTGTGCTTATCACGTTGATCCGTCTAAGCTTAAATGAGAACGCATAAAGACTGTAAAATCAGAGAGAAAATTGATTTCCTAAATAAATCCTACGTACATCAACATTGTTAATAATATCATTAGGACAACCGTGAACTAACACTTGTCCCGCATGAATAATATAAGCGCGGTCGACAAGTCCCAATGTTTCGCGCACATTATGATCCGTTATCAAAACACCAATTCCACGTCGTGTTAAATGACGAATAAGCTGCTGAATATCAAAAATGGCGATAGGATCAATTCCTGCAAATGGTTCATCAAGTAACATAAAATTTGGGCGAGAAGCTAAAGCACGCGCGATTTCAAGCCGCCGACGTTCTCCCCCTGATAAAGAAAGAGCAGACATTTTACGTAAATGGTCAATTTTAAACTCACGCAAAAGACTCTCTAACTCTTCTCGTCGTTTAAGGTGATCTTTTTCAACGACCTCTAAAACAGCTTTAATGTTATCTTCTACTGAAAGACCACGAAAAATAGAAGCTTCCTGCGGAAGATACCCAATACCTAAACGAGCACGTCGATACATCGGAAGATGCGTGATATCAAAGCCATCAATTTTAATGGACCCTCCATCAGATTTAATGAGACCGGTAACCATATAAAAACAGGTTGTTTTTCCCGCACCATTAGGACCTAAAATGCCAACGGCCTCTCCAGTACGAATGCCAAAAGACACACCATTAACAACCTGTCTTCCGCGGTAAACTTTAATCAAATGACTGGCAATTAAAGTTCCCTTTAAGCGCTTTTTTAAAGCTTCACCTGTAAGATCATGTTGGTCCATCTGTTTTTTTCTTTTGATTCCAAACATGAAATCTTAATGGCCATTCTGTTGACTTTGTTTAAAAATAATAGAAACACGGCCCTTTTTCTCAGAAGTATCACATCCTTCTAGAAAAGCCTTCCCGCTTTTCATATCTGCCGTTAGTTTGCACCCTGTTGCCACATTATTACCATCAGTTAAAACAACATTCTTTCCTGTTAAGCTCATTATTTTCGACTTTCCGTCAAAAACGCCTTTATCACCCGTAGCGATTTGTGTGGCAATTTTTATATATACTTTTCCTAAAGCTTCCATTTTCTTAATATCTGTCGAGCCAAACCAAGCAGGTGGAGATGCTTTCGTATCTATTGGGCCCTTATCAGCAACTTTATGCGCTTTATCGTAGTAAACAACTAATTTTGCTGTTCGCAGAAGACGCTCACCTTGAACAACCGAAACATCACCATTAAAGAGTGCTATTCCCTCTTTATCAAGTATTTCTAAAGAATTTGCATAGAGTTCTAAGGGTTCTTTGTCATTTGATAAATCTATCCCAAAATGGGCATTTTCAGTATATCCAAAAGCTGTTCCAACCCCTAATATTCCTAAACTCAAAGCCAAACTTACACCAATCCATTTTTTGTATGATCCCTTCGGCTTCATTTCACTACTCTCATATTCTTTTGTTCATATATACACATACTTCTCTCTCATAAAGATCATTTAAATTCGTATTGATACCTTCTCATTGTTTGTCAAACACTAAATGCACACCACCATGAAAGTATATGCTTTGTCCTTTTTCTCGAACTTGCAAAGCATTTGCTACAAGATGTAAACCTGCACGCTGAATATTGACAGGTTGTTTTGTATTTAATTGCCCCTCTGACAAATTAATATTTGCCGCTATAAATTGTGCAACCATTCCGTCATTTGTTGTAATGGTAAATGGCTTATCCAACTGTAAATAACCATTAATATTATCGTAAAATCCCCCTTGTGCATTGAGAAAAACGCGTTTTTGTTTGCCCACAAACACTTCAGCTGTAATGCTTTGTAACCCAATTACTCCAGAACGTGTACGATCTTGAAACGCCTCTTTTGCTTTAAGCCAATAAGGTTCACGAGAGCGCGTGTAACCTTCTAATTTTGGATTGAGCATTGTCAATTTCATTACCCCCTCTTCTTTGCTATTCAAACTCTCAGGATCAGAAGCAACGGGAGTAAAGGAAAATGTAAACCAGCAAAAAATGAACGCTACTATTAGTGCTAAGAAAGGTAAAAAAAATTTTAATATGCTAATACGACGCGAATGGTGAGATGCTTTTTTAAAAACATCACCAAAAGACGATTGCGGTGAAAAAGCTTCATAATGATTGTGTACGGACATACTATCCTAATCTTTTAAATGTTCCGTGTTTTTCAATTTGATACCACTTATAAGATGTATTTTAAAATTTTGTTTCTTGCAATTTGTTTTTTCTTGGTTTTATTTTGCTTTCATCCATTTATATATTGTAATGTGCAATTATAGAAAACCTTTTTGTGTGAAAGCGAGGCTATTTTGGTTAAATCAGAGCTTGTGCAAATTATTGCCCGTCAGAACCCGCATCTCTTTCAACGTGATGTGGAAAATATTGTGAATGCTATTTTTGAGGAAATTGCAACAGCACTCGCGAATGGCAATCGTGTTGAACTTCGCGGATTTGGAGCTTTTTCCGTCAAAGGCCGCTCAGGACGTAAAGGTCGTAACCCGCGAACAGGTGAAGCTGTTGTTGTTGAAGAAAAGTGGATTCCTTTTTTCAAAACTGGTAAGGATTTGCGTGATCGTCTTAATCAATGAGTAAAATTATGACAATTAAACGTTTCTTTTTAGCAATTATTTTGGTGATTCTCACGGCATTTTTGCTTGCTTTTATCGTAACTAATCGTCAAATAGTTACATTAACTCTTGATCCTTTTCGGATAAGCTCTGGAAATTTTACTTATCACGCTCCTCTTTTTATATGGCTCTTTATTTTTTTCGGTCTTGGTATTTTATTAGGAAGTTTAACCAATTGGCGTGCATACCATAAATGCAAAAAAAACCTCAAAAAAAGCAAAGCTGAGCTCGAAAAGTTAAAAAGGTCGATCACAGATATGATATAATAGTATTTTAGTACTCTTTATTTATAGTGTTCAATAAAGAATAAAAATACTCTTTTTCTTTTTTTCTATACATGTTTTAATTGTTTTTAGCCTCTTTGCACTCTTACTTGAAATTCAAGAGGTTTGTAACGTAAATTTTTAAAAATACCTGTATCGTGATACAAAATATGCCTGCACAATACTTTAAACCTCATCATAATAATAGATATCCGCAAGAAAAGTTACCTCTTATTTTAGAAACAGGTATGAGTGCAGATTATGCTCTCATTGATTCTGGTAATGGGCAAAAATTAGAGCGTTATGGAGGTTACCACATTATTCGTCCTGAAGGTCAAGCACTGTGGAAACCCGTTTTATCACAAGAGCAATGGGCTAATGTTGATGCTATTTTCACAGGCAATCGAAATGAAGAAAGCATTGGTCGCTGGCATTTTCCTAAGAAACCGCTTGGTGAAACTTGGCCACTTTCTTGGAATGGACTGTCTTTTCTAGGTCGTTTTACTTCCTTTCGTCATGTAGGGGTCTTTCCTGAACAAAATGCCCATTGGCGTTTTATGGAAGAACAAATTGTCAAAACGACACGCCCAATCAAATTACTCAATCTTTTTGGCTACACAGGTATTGCCTCTCTGATTGGCGCACGTGCTGGCGCAAATGTTACACATGTTGATGCATCTAAAAAAGCTATCGCTTGGGCAAAAGCGAATCAAGAAAAAGCTGGATTATCAAATCGTTCTATTCGCTGGATCTGTGATGATGCCATAAAATTTGTCGAACGCGAACTGCGTCGAAAAAAAAACTATGATATGATTCTTCTCGACCCCCCTGCCTACGGACGTGGACCCCATGGCGAAATTTGGCAACTGTTTGATCATTTACCAGCGATGATCACAAACTGTCGTAAACTGCTCTCCGATGAACCTCTTTCTATCGTCCTTACCGCTTATTCTATTCGTGCTTCCTTCTACGCACTTCATACTTTAATGTGTGATGAATTCATAAACTTTGGTGGTACGGTTGAATCAGGAGAACTAATCTTGCGTGAAGAATCTGCGGGACGTGCCCTTTCTACTTCTCTTTTTAGCCGTTGGATTGCCTGAATATGTGTATACCAAAAATCGGTAAGGTTAAAGAAATCACCTCTCTTAGCAATCCCATCATCAAAAACCTTCGGGCACTTAATCAGAAAAAAAACCGTAATCGAGAAGGTCTTTTCATGGCAGAAGGACTGAAATTAGTGATTGATGCTCTCAATCTCGGCTGGACAATACAAACACTCATTTTTTCTAAAAGCAAAATAGAGAACACTACTATTGAAAACACCGCTGCGCGCACCGTGGCCAATGGTGGTTTTGTCATAAAAGCCTCACAAAAGGTGATGGAATCTATTACTCGCCGTGATAACCCACAAACAGTTATTGGTATTTTCAAACAACAGTGGCAACCACTTGAAATGATAAAAGAACAAGTCGGTAACGTTTATGTTGCGCTTGATCGGGTGCGTGATCCTGGAAATCTTGGCACCATTATTCGCACTGCAGATGCCGTAGGAGCTAAAGGCGTTATTTTGATTGGCGAAACAACAGACCCTTTCTCACCCGAAACAGTCCGCGCAACAATGGGATCAATTTTTTCCATTCCACTTTATCGTTTTGATGAAAGCACCTTTTTAAACTGGTCTGCTTACTTTAAAGGCATGATCATTGGCACGCATCTCAAAGGATCTACCGATTATCGTACAATTGATTTCAAAGGCGAACCTATTATACTTTTAATGGGAAATGAAAAACAGGGGTTACCAGATAACCTTGCGAATCGTTGTGATCAACTCGCACGTATTCCGCAAAGTGGGCGCGCTGATTCGCTTAATTTGGCGATAGCAACAGCTATTATGCTTTATGAAATTCGCCGCCCTTATTTAACACTGGAACATGTGAGGCCAGAACATGATGCGTAAATCACTCCCTCTTTTTCTCCTTGGCTTGATACTTACTGTAGGGTTTGATCAAGCAATAAAATACTGGGTTATGCACAATATGCCTTTAGGAACAGAAAGCCCTCTTTTTCCTTTTCTTTCCCTCTACCATGTGCGTAATTCTGGCATTGCATTTTCGTTTTTTTCTTCTTTTTCGCAGTGGGGACTTATTGCCATTACATCCGCTGTTATTACTTTTCTTTTATGGCTCTGGAAAAATGTTGAATATAAAAAGTCTTTAACGCGCTTTGGTCTTACCCTTATTATTGGCGGAGCTATAGGCAATCTTATTGACCGTATCCGTTTTCACCATGTCACTGATTATATACTCTTTCATATTGATGATATTTTTTATTTTGCTATTTTCAATCTTGCAGATAGTTTTATCACGCTCGGTGTCATTACTATTCTTATTGAAGAATTGCACATCTGGATAAAATCAAAACGTCCTTCCAATCATACATTTTCCAAATAAGAGCCTATTTATCCATCTAGAATAGCTGTATTTCATACAGTATAATGGTTTTATTACAAAAAAGACTTTTCCTTACTAATTTGTAAGGTTTCTTCCCCAGACAAGTCTCTTGTAATTTTAAAATAAATCTCCATAATAAAGGGAGGTATGCTGGATTCCGCCAGCGGCACCTGGAGTTGGTTGTATATGCTGAGATAATAAAGTTTGTACAAGACTTCCTTTCGTGGCGAGAGAGATTCTTTTCAACTCCAACATCTGGCGGAACATATGCTAAAGGACTTTATATTATGGCTGATTTCAAAAAATTACGTTCGGCGTCTGTTTCTCGTGCCGATGCATCAATAGATCAAGGATTGCGCAGCTATATGCTGGGCGTCTATAATACAATGGCCATTGGTTTGCTTATTACAGCTGCTGCCGCTTACGCAGTTGCATCATTAGCAACGACAACAGATATGAGCCAAGCAGCCGCTCAAATCAATAGCAGTGTTTACTTAACCCCGTTTGGAGTAACATTTTATACCTCGCCATTCTCTTATATTATTATGTTTGCACCACTTGTGGCGGTATTATTCCTCAGTTTTAAAATCAACACATTGAGTACGAGTGCAGCTCGTAGTCTCTTTTTTGGTTATGCTGCTCTCGTTGGACTTTCACTGTCCTCGATCGTTTTGCGCTATACAACAGAAAGTATTGTGCAAACGTTTGTCATTACCGCTGCTGCTTTTGGTTCTCTTTCACTTTATGGTTACACAACAAAGCGTGATCTCACGGCGATTGGTTCATTCCTTTTTATGGGTCTGATTGGTTTGTTGTTGTCTATGATTGTGAATATTTTTCTTGGATCAAGTGCCTTGCAATTTGCTATCTCCGTGATTGGTGTGTTGATTTTTGCTGGTTTAACAGCTTACGACACACAAAACATTAAATTGATGTATTACGAAGGAGATGAAAGTGACACGAAAGGTCGTAAGATTATTATGGGTGCACTAAATCTTTATCTTGATTTCATTAATATGTTTGTTTTCTTGCTGCAATTTCTCGGCTCAAACCGTGATTGATTGCGAAAGTCAAAGTTATAGTTCAATTAAAGAACCTTGTTTCTTTTGAGAGACAAGGTTCTTTTGTTTTTAGCACAAATGCTTACCTTTTACCTTCTCGCACAACCCACTTCACAAAATGATAAAGATACTTTACAAGCAAAAATTTTCTCAGTTTACCTCATTTATCCAGCAAAAGCTTCGTAGTTCCCTTTTACATGCTATTCGTAGCCATTCTCGTCATCGATCAGAGATAATCAATCAAAACAATAACTATGATCTTACTGTTGCTTCCTATAATGTTCACAAATGCGTAGGTGTTGATAAAATTTTTAATCCTACGCGTATTGTACGTGTTATTTCTGAACTGAGTGTTGATATTCTTGCTCTTCAAGAAGCAGACAAACGTTTTGGTGAACGAATTGGCTTGATTGATCTTCAATTGTTAAAAGCCGAAACAGGTCTGATCCCTGTACCCCTGAATACCATGTCACCTCAAGGGCATGGCTGGCATGGTAACGCTCTTTTTTTGCGAAAAGGGCATGTACGAGATATCTTACAACTCACTCTTCCTGGTATTGAACCACGTGGTGCTGTAATTGTAGAGTTTGAAATGGAAGTAGGACTTATTCGTATTATTGCCGCTCATTTTGGCTTATTGCGCCATTCTCGTAATCAACAAACAAAAACGCTCTTTACACTTCTTCAAAAACGCCCCCTTATGCCTACACTCCTCGTTGGAGATTTTAATGAATGGAGGATGGGAAAAGGCTCTTCTTTAAATCATTTTTCTCCCTATTTCGATAGCACACTTGGAACTGTACCAAGCTTTCCTTCTCGTTTTCCTTTTTTGGCTCTTGATAGAATTCTTGCTTTTCCCCATCAATTGGTGACAAATATTGAAAATCATTATTCACCACTTGCACGTATTGCTTCAGATCATTTGCCTATCAAAGCTTATCTTGACCTTACTAATGCAATGACCATTATTAAGAACAAAATAAGTGAAAAAGGCTAATGTGCTTCATCCCAATTTTGAGCAACCATTACTTTCACTTCAAGTGGTACAGACAAAGAAAGAGCTGGCATTGTAGCATTTTCCATAACCTTTTTAACGACAGCCATGGTTTTTTCACTTTCATTTTCTGGTACTTCAAAAATGAGTTCATCATGCACTTGTAGCAACATCTTTGCCGATAGTTTTTCTTTTTCCAAAGCACCTTCCATTTGAATCATGGCACGACGAATAATATCCGCCGCTGAACCTTGAATCGGTGCATTAATAGCAGCACGTTCATTAAAAGAACGAATTTGTAGATTAGCCGCTTTTATTTCCGGATAATGGACACGGCGTCCAAAAATGGTCTCTACATAACCATTTTGGCGTACAAATGTTTTAGTCTTCTCCATATAATCTTTAATTCCCGGAAATCTTTCAAAATAAAGTTGAATATAACGCCCAGCCTCCTGTCGCGACAGACCCAATTGATTCGCTAATCCAAAAGCTGAAATGCCATAAATAATGCCAAAATTAATCGCTTTCGCACGTCGTCGTATATCTGAGGACATTCCTTCTATCGAAACCCCAAACATTTGCGATGCCGTTATAGCGTGAATATCCTGACCTTGGGCAAAAGCTTCCTTTAGCGCCGTAATGTCGGCAATATGTGCAAGAATGCGCAATTCAATCTGGCTATAATCAGCCGATAGTAGTACATGTCCTTTTGGAGCAATGAAAGCCGTGCGTATTTTACGTCCTTCAGCAGTCCGCACTGGAATATTTTGTAAGTTAGGTTCTGATGATGATAACCGTCCCGTTGTTGTTATTGCCAAAGAATAATTGGTATGAACACGCCCTGTTTTTGGAAAAATATAAGAAGGTAGAGCATCTGCATAGGTAGATTTTAGTTTTGCAAGTTGACGCCAATCAATAATTTTACGAGGTAAAATATGACCATCAGCAGCTAACTCCTCTAAGGTCTGTGCAGAAGTTGACCACTGTCCACCTTTCGTTTTAGCACCTCCAGGCAATCCCATTTTGCCAAAAAGGATATCACCCAATTGCTTTGGTGAGGCAAGATTAAATTTCTCATCAGCCAGCTGATAAATTTCCTCTTCTAAAATAAAAGCAGCCTGCGCTAATTCTCCTGAAAGACGCAATAAAATCTGTCTATCAACGAGAATTCCACGTTCTTCCATTCTTGCAAGAACTTCTATCAGTGGTCGATCAAGACGTTCATAAATTTTTGTCATCCCTTGCGCCACGAGTTGTGGTTTTAAAACTTGCCATAAACGGAGCGTTACATCAGCATCCTCCGCCGCATAAAGGGTCGCCTGTTTTAAATCCACTTGCGCAAAAGAAGTAATCTTTTTTCCGTTATATGTTAGATCTTTGTAAGCTATAGGTTTATGTCCAAGCCAACGCTTAGATAAATCGTCCATATTATGTGTTAGAGTTCCTGTATCTAAAACATATGATAAAAGCATGGTGTCATCAAAAGAACGCATCACAACGCCGTATTGCTTCATTACCAACCAATCATACTTTATATTCTGACCAATTTTTAACACCGATTGATCTTCTAATATCGGCTTTAAAAGTGCCAAAGCCTTTTGTACTTCAATCTGCTCAACAATACGCCCACCGCCTAAAAGATCATCTCCCCCTTCAACGTGTTCAAGGGGCACATAGGCAGCTTCTCCCGGCTGTAATGCTAATGAAAAACCAACCAGCTTCGCTTGTAGTGGATCAAGTGAAGTCGTTTCAGTATCAAAAGAAAAGAAGCCTTGTTCTTGTATTTTTGATAACCATTCTTTCAAAATTTCTTCATTAAGAATAGTTGTATAGGCATCTCTTGTAATTTTTTGGGTAAGAGCTTGATCTTTACGTTTTTGTGCTAAACATTGTGGAGAATTCTCAGAAAAATCATGAAAAGATGCTCTCTCAATTTTTTTGACATCAGAATCACGCTCGTGAGCGGGTTTTTCCCATTCAACGTTTATATCGAGTGTATCAATAACTGCTGCGTCACATTCCATTGTTGCTGCTACACGACGTGTTAATGTCGTAAATTCCATCGCTTTAAGAAAGGCGATTAAGCGTGGACCATCTTGTGATTCTAAAACAAAATCATCTAAATCATTATCTACAGGTACATCTGTTTTAAGCCGAACGAGTTCACGAGAAATTTTTGCTTGTTCACTATAAATTTGAATATTTTCACGCCGTTTTGTTTGCTTAACTTCTGTTACTCGTTGCAATAAAAGATCGAGAGAACCAAATTGATCCAGCAATTTGGCTGCAATTTTGGGGCCAATACCCGGAATGCCTGGAACATTATCTGTCTGATCTCCAATCAAAGCTTGCAAATCAACCATTTTTTCAGGAACAACACCCCATTTCTCTATAACCTCAGAAATACCGATATGCTTATCTTTCATTCCATCATATAAAAATACATGTGTATTTACTAATTGCATCAGATCTTTATCAGAAGAGATAATCGTTGTTTTTGCTCCAATCTTTGTTGCCTGTGTTGCATAAGTAGCAATTAAATCATCTGCTTCAAATCCTTCCTTTTCGATACAAGGCAAATTAAAAGCCCTTGTTGCTTGGCGTATTAGAGCAAATTGATGAATAAGATCTTCAGGAGGTGCCTCCCGATTAGCTTTATATTGTGGATAAATTTTTTTTCGAAATGTATCGGATGAATAGTCAAAAATAACAGCAAAATGCGTTGGAACAACACCGGTAGCTGTATTGCGTGCATCACAGAGCAATTTCCACAGCATATTACAAAAGCCAGCTACGGCTCCCACAGGAAGTCCATCCTTTTTGCGCTTTAAAGGTGGCAAAGCGTAGTAAGCGCGAAAAATATAGCCCGACCCATCAACCAAAAAAAGATGATCTGTTGCTTTCATGACAATTTTATTTCTCCATTAAAAAAACAATTCACTTTTTTATATATTTTTTTCATTCTTATTTTTAAAATTTATCGACCTGCCTCTAAAAAGCCATTTTTTTTTTTCATAAAGCATGAAGTCGTTGCACTTTATATTTGGTACCTAGAGCTTTTCTTTGCTGTTACAGGATATAATAGCTTTCATTTTGCTCCTCCTATGATAGCTGAGGTACTATGTAGCGACAGGGTCGTTGTGGTGTTCCCCTCCCCACAACGACCGTATTTTTTCTATGAACACATTTCTAAAGGCTTTGTTTTTCCTAGGTTTTCAAATAACTTTTTCAGGGAAAAGGTGGTTGAACTATTCAGAAACTTCAAAGTCATTCCACAGAGCTTTTTTACCCATTTTGTTGATAAAATCAGCATGCATACTTCTTTCTTGTGCACTTAGTCTTGAAGGTAAAGGCTGTGGGCGTAGTTTCACTACGTAGAGAGCATCTTTGTTATTTTGAGTATCCTCATCAATGCTCCCCCTGTTATCAAAACCCAATATGCCCTGCTTTCCACCAATGAGTTCAATATAAACATCGGCAAGAATCTCCGCATCGAGCAAAGCACCATGAAGAACACGATGGCTATTATCAATTCCAAAGCGTTTGCACAAAACATCAAGAGAATTAGGACCCATGGGAAATTTACGCCGCGCCATAGCCAATGTATCAAGAATATTATCAACACTGATAAGTGGTTTATTTGCTCGTTCTAATTCTGCATTAAGAAAACCAATATCAAAACTCGCATTATGTGCAATCATTGTTGCGTCATTAATAAATTCCAAAAACTCATCAGCAATATCACTAAAACTTTTTTCATTCTTTAAGCGTTCATTGGTTAATCCGTGAATTGCTACAACTTCTTCAGGAATAATAACGCCTTGCGGATTCAAATAAACATGGAATCGGCGCCCTGTAAGATAATGATCAACCATCTCTACACAACCGATTTCGATTATGCGATCTTTCTCTTTATCTAAACCTGTTGTTTCCGTATCAAAAATAATTTCACGCATTATTTTACTTCTTTAGCAAACTTTTTATCAGGCAAAAAACTTGTTGACGTGTATTCTCTAAATCTTTTCCTGTATCAATAATAAAATCAGCATGTTCTCGCTTTCTTTCATCAGACATTTGCTTAGTGTTGATAAAGGTAAATTTTTTTTCATTCATATTTGGACGAATCATTGCACGCCTTTTTTGTATTTCTGGTGGAGCAGACACAACAACTACACTGTCTACACGTCTTTCACTGTTTGTTTCAAAAAGAAGTGGAATATCAAGAACAACTAATTTTTCTCCCTTTTGGCGTGCTATATTAATAAACTCTTTTTCTTTTTTTTTGACTAAAGGGTGGATTATTTTTTCTAATGTTTGTAATTTTTCATCATTGTTCATCAAAATTTCAGAAAGCTTTAGGCGATTAACTTTACCATTTTCAATAATACTAGGGAATGTACGTGCTATAAGTGATAAAGTTGGTTCACTCTCATAAAGTTGATGTACCGCTTCATCAGCATTAAAAACAGAAATACCAGCTTGCTTGAAAAAATCAGCAACTGTTGATTTTCCCATAGCAATTGATCCAGTAAGTCCTATAATTTTCATTCCTTTTTTTCACCCATATCCTCTAAAATTGCTGCTCGTAACGCCTTTGTAACCTGTGGTCTTATTCCAAACCATCGTTCAAAACCAGGAACAGCTTGATGTAAAAGCATACCAAGTCCATCTACTATCCTTAAACCATGCGCTTTTGCTTGTTGTAAAAAAGGTGTTATCAATGGTGTATAAACGATATCTGTTACCAACGTTGTTGTTTTTGTTTTATGAAAATCGCAAAAAAAAGAATCACTTTTATTCTCGTGTGGATTTGTCATCCCCACAGAAGTTGTATTGACAATTAAATCAGTCTTGTAAAGTACTTCACTAGAACAGTGCCAGTCGTGGACTTTAACAGGTTTTCCAAAATGTTCGGCTAAATCATCTGCTCGTTTTTTTGTACGATTAGCTAAGAAAATACGTTCAAATCCACGCTCCTTTAAGGCATATAAGATTGCACGTGCAGCGCCACCAGCACCAAAAACAAGGGCTGTCTCTCCAACCCAATCAGGAATAAAATCATCAAGATTAGCACTGAAACCATAAGCATCAGTATTTGTGGCACAAAGTTTATCTCTTTCATACCATAGTGTATTAGCAGCACCAATCATTGTTGCTACATTATCTTTATGATTAGCTAAACGAAAAGCTTCCTGTTTATGTGGCAGAGTAACATTGCCCCCACAAAAACCTCTTTTTTGTATAGATGCGAGAAAATCACTAAATTTCTCAGAGGTTACTTCTTGTGCTAAATATTCGCCTTGTAAATTATATTGTTTAAGCCAAAAATTGTGAATTTTTGGCGACTTTGAATGATAAATAGGAGTACCAACAACAAAAGCGCGTGGAGAAATTATTTTTTCATGTTTTATTGTAAAGTTAACCATCAATAATTCCCAAATGACGTAATTTTGCTAATAAAGGTAACAAAGGTAAACCAATAATAGTAAAAAAATCTCCATCAATTTTTTCAAAAAGATGGATTCCTTCTCCTTCAATTTGATAAACTCCTACGCTGTTAAAAACATCTGTTCCCACACGGGCTAAATAACGTTCAATAAACTCTGATGAAAGAGGACGTACTGACATATATGCACTAAAAACTTCCACCCAAATTTCTTGGCCATTCTGAAATAAAGCTACTGCACTATGAAGAGAATGGACTTTTCCTGATAAATCACATAAACGTTTATGTGCTTCCTTGCTACTTGTGACTTTGTGAAAAACCTTTCCTTCCAAATCAAGTACTTGATCACAACCAATGACCAAGGCATGAGGAAAGCGATCAGAAACATTTTTTGCCTTTGCACTTGCAAGAAAGCAACTAAGTTCTTTAGGAGTCTTTGTTTCTCCTGTCTTTTCTACTTCTCTTTCATCAAAAGAAACTCCTTCAATGAAAAAATCTAAACCTGCTTTTTTCAATAATTGCGCACGATAAGAACTAAGGGATGCTAAGATTAACATATCTGTTACCATAAAAGTTTTTTTATTTTCCTTCACGAAATCGCGATAAAAGTTCAAATATAGCTGCAGCTGTTTCTTCAATAGAACGTCTTGTAACATCAATAATAGGCCAACCAAAACGTTCGCAAATGCGTTTTGCATAAGTCAATTCTTCAGCTATACTGATACGGTTTGTATAACTTTCAATGGCAAAACTATCTCCTAAATCTCGATTTTGACGAATGTGTGATATTCTTTCAGCTGAAGCTATTAAACCAATGATCAAAGCATTTTTTGCTTCCAAAAGGGCTTCTGGTAAATCAATATTCGGAATAAGAGGAACGTTAGCTGTTTTAATTCCACGATTTGCTAAATAGATACTCGTAGGAGTTTTAGAAGTTCTTGAGATTCCTACAAGTATCACGTCCGCATCCGATAAATCATTGGAAGACTGTCCATCATCATGCTCTATTGTAAAATCCAGTGCCTCAATACGGCGAAAGTAATCTGCATTAAGATCATGCTGTGCACTTGCACGTAAATTTGTCGGCATTCCAAGATATGTCTGAAAAGCATCTAGAACAGGATGCAATATGTCAATATAGGGAACTTTTATTTTTTCACATTTTTTCCTAAGAAGGAGTTTAATTTTTTTATCAATGATTGTGTAAAGAACAATACCCGGCTCTTGTTGTATTTCATTAAGAGCTCTTTCCAACTGTGTTTCATTACGAATCATTGGATAAATATGCTCTGTTGCTTGGCTCATTGTATATTGTGATGCAACAGCTCTACCAACAGAGATTAATGTCTCTCCTGTTGCATCAGAAAGCATATGCAAATGAAAGGATTTTTTTTCTTTTGTCACAAAAATTTTAACTCCTTGTTAACAAATGTGCATATATCCTAGGGACTTTTTATAAAGCTAAAATTTAGAAAAAAAAATTCATTATTATGCACAAATTAAACAGTTGTGATAATTTTTATCCCCTTATGAGAGAAAAATGGGGATAATGCTTTTAAAATAATGTTTTATTTCTTTTTTTCCATCTTACTTTGTGGATAAAATTGAGTATAACTAACTAATAAATAGCATTCCACGTTAAACACAGGTTTAAATAATAAGAATAATTCCTTTTTTAAATTTATTAATATAAAAAATATGGGAAAATTAAAAATAATTTTAATTAATTATTTATTTATGATATAGGTTAGATCCGTTCACTTTTTTAGAATATTATAAGATAACTTTACTGACTTATAAATAATTTATTTTATATAATTTTCTTTAAATACTATTAAAATAGTTTATGAAACGACACATTTTTGAGTGTTTTAATTTATATAAGCGTTTTTTTACAGAATAACTTATTTTATATGAATTGTATTCATATAAATGGTTCTTGCATATTTAAAAATTGAGTGTATAATGATTTTTTCCTATAAGAATGTTCCGTTCTTTATTTTCCGTAAATTAATTCAAGGATAATTTCCCGTTACTCTAAAGAGCATATTTCATGCAAGAAATGAAACTACAAGAACTTAAAAGTAAAAATCCCGTTGAACTTGTCTCTTTTGCTGAAACATTAGAAGTTGAAAATGCTTCTTTAATGCGTAAACAAGAATTAATGTTTGCTATCTTGAAAAAACTTGCTTTACAAGATGTGGAAATTATTGGTGAGGGAGTTGTTGAAGTTTTACAAGATGGATTTGGATTTTTGCGATCTGCTGATGCTAATTATCTTCCAGGTCCTGATGATATTTACCTTTCTCCAGCGCAAATTCAATCTTTCTCTTTAAAAACAGGGGATACCGTTGAAGGTCCTATAAGAAGTCCAAAAGAAGGAGAACGTTATTTTGCTCTTCTTAAGATTAATACAATAAATTTTGAAGATCCTGAAAAAATTCGCTATAAAATTCATTTTGATAATCTTACTCCCCTTTATTCTAATGAACGTTTTCAAATGGAAATACAAGACCCTACAGAGAAGGATATGTCATCACGGGTGATTGACTTAATATCGCCTTTAGGAAAAGGGCAAAGAGGATTAATTGTAGCACCTCCTCGAACAGGAAAAACAGTTTTACTTCAAAATATTGCTCATTCTATTACGACTAATCATCCTGAATGTTATCTTATCGTTCTTTTGATAGATGAACGACCAGAAGAAGTTACAGATATGCAGCGTTCTGTACAAGGGGAAGTCGTTTCTTCTACTTTTGATGAACCGGCAATTCGTCATGTGCAAGTAGCTGAGATGGTTATTGAAAAAGCAAAACGTCTCGTTGAATATGGGCGTGATGTTGTTATTCTCCTTGATTCTATTACACGTCTTGGGCGTGCGTATAATACGGTTGTTCCTTCATCAGGTAAGGTTTTGACAGGTGGTGTAGATGCAAATGCGCTACAGCGTCCAAAACGTTTTTTTGGTGCAGCGCGTAACATTGAGGAAGGTGGATCTTTAACCATTATTGCAACGGCTTTGATTGATACTGGCAGTCGTATGGATGAGGTTATTTTTGAAGAATTTAAAGGTACAGGTAATTCGGAAATCGTTCTTGATCGTAAAGTTGCTGATAAGCGTATCTTCCCAGCTATGGATATATTAAAGTCAGGAACACGTAAAGAAGAACTTTTAGTAGCACGGCAAGACTTACACAAAATTTTTGTACTACGTCGTATTTTGGCGCCTATGAATGTAACAGATGCAATTGAGTTCTTGATTGATAAATTAAAACAGACAAAAAACAATAGTGAATTTTTTGATTCAATGAATACGTAGAAGTATTGGATTTTTTTGATTGGGATACATCCTGTGGATACAATCTTTGCTGTTTCAAGTGGATTGTTGCCTTCAGGGGTTGCAGTCATTCGGCTTTCTGGTCCCCATGTTGTAAATGTAGTTAAAACGCTTTGTGGTTGCTTACCAAAAGCGCGATTCATGCATTATGGAAATCTTATTGCTCGTGATGGTAGTTTTTTAGATTCTGCTTTAACTGTTTTTTTTCCTGCTCCTCACAGCTTTACGGGGGAGGACTGTGCAGAGTTTCATTTACATGGAGGAAAAGCAGTTGTTAATCGTTTTCTCGATGAGTTATCCACATTTACTGGATGTCGTATTGCAGAGGCAGGTGAATTTTCACGTCGTGCATTTATAGAGGGAAAATTAGATCTTGTACAAGCAGAAGGTCTTGCTGATTTAATAGAAGCAGAAACGGAAAGTCAGCGACGTTTAGCAATTATGGGTACAAGTGGACGTTTAACTACACTTTATAGTGATTGGCGTCATAAGCTTATAAAAGCACGTGCTTTTATAGAAGCGGATCTTGATTTTTCTGATGAAGATGATGTTCCAAATTCAATATCTGATAAAGTTTGGAAAGATATGAAAAAACTCTGTACTTCTCTTCTCAAACATATTGATGAAGGGGAACGTGCTAGTATTTTACGTGATGGATTAAAAATTGTCATTGCTGGTGCTCCAAATTCTGGAAAATCAAGTATTATGAATCGTTTGGCTGGAAGATCTGTCGCTATTGTGACAGAAGAAGAAGGAACAACTCGTGATGCTTTGGAAATAAGACTTGTTTTTGGTGGTTTACCGGTTCTTGTGACGGATACTGCTGGTTTTAGGAAAACAGAAAACAAAATTGAGCAATTAGGAATAGAAATTGCAAAGCAGCATGTTAAGGATGCTGATTTAGTCATTTTAGTTTATGATATGCTAAATCCAAAGGAGATTGAATTACCAAAAACATCAGCTGAAATATGGCGTGTTGGTAATAAGCTTGATCTTTATGAAAAAAATGAAAACCATTGGTTTATACAGTTTTCTGCAATAACTGGTTTAAATTTTGATTTTTTTATTAAAGAACTTGAGTTATTTTGTTCACGCCGTGCTTCCGAAATTGGAAATCTTGTTCCAGCACGTAAGAGGCAACTTCAGTTATTAAAAGATGCTGTTAAAGAAATAGAATTTTCCATAAATAATCATACTCTTGATTTAAGTTTACGTGCAGAACATCTTCGCCGTGCAAGTGATTTTCTTGGAAAAATTACGGGAGATATAGATGTTGAAGATTTGCTTGATATTATTTTTTCAGAATTTTGCGTTGGTAAATAATGATTCACGTGAAACATTGATTATTTCATAGACAGATTTAAAAGATAGTGTATTTTACATCTTGTTTCACGTGAAACTTGAGAATAGGTTCTTTATGGAATGAAATAAATGCAATTATATGATGTTGTTGTTGTTGGAGGTGGTCATGCAGGCTGTGAAGCTGCTTCAGCTTCGGCACGTGTTGGAGCACGGACCGCACTCGTTACACATAAAATATCAGCAATAGGAACAATGTCTTGTAATCCTGCTATCGGTGGGCTTGGAAAAGGACATCTGGTTCGTGAAATAGATGCTTTGGATGGTCTCATGGGGAGAGCAGCAGATGCTGCTGGGATTCAATTTAGACTACTTAATCGACGAAAAGGACCAGCAGTAAGAGGACTGCGTACACAAGCTGATAGACAACTCTATAAGGAAGCAATTCAAAGAATTTTACAAGAACAAGATAATCTCATTCTACTTGAAGATGAAGTAGTAGATCTGATAGTGAAAGATAATTATGTTTCAGGTGTTATTTTAAAAAAACAGGGAACACTTTTTTCTGGTGCTGTTGTTTTAACAACAGGGACATTTTTAAATGGGCTTATTCATATTGGTGATAAGAGGTGGGCTGCTGGACGGATGGGAGAACAGTCAAGTGTAAAACTTGCTGAACGCTTAAAAAATTATAATATAAATCTTGGAAGATTAAAAACAGGAACTCCAGCTCGTCTTAGTAAAAAAACAATTTGTTGGGAGTGTCTTCCCAAACAACAAGCTGATGAATATCCAGTTCCCTTTTCTCTCTTAACAGAAAAAATTGAGCAGCCACAAATTGAATGTGCAATAACACGTACGAATGTGCAAACACATCAAATTATTCGTAAAAATATTCATCGATCTGCTTTATATTCTGGAAATATTGAGGGATTAGGACCACGTTATTGTCCTTCAGTTGAAGATAAAATTATTAAATTTGGGGAACGTGATGGACATCAGATATTTCTAGAACCAGAAGGATTAAATGATGATACTATTTATCCAAATGGCCTTTCTACTTCTCTTCCTGAAGATGTCCAAATTTCTTTATTGAAAACAATTGAAGGGTTAGAAAATGTTAAAGTTTTACAACCTGGTTATGCTATTGAATATGACTTTGTTAATCCACAACAACTGACTAAAACTTTAGAATTGCGTTCTTTACCAGGATTGTTTTTAGCTGGACAAATTAATGGTACAACAGGATATGAGGAAGCTGCAGCACAAGGACTTTTAGCTGGATTAAATGCTGCACGGAAAGTTTCTGGATTAGATGAAATTCTTATAAGTCGTTCTACGGCCTATATTGGTGTTATGATAGATGATTTAATTTCACGTGGGGTTTGTGAGCCTTATCGAATGTTTACATCACGTGCTGAATTTCGTTTGTCTTTGCGGTCTGATAACGCTGATGCGCGTTTAACACCTTTAGCACAACAATGGGGTATTGTGAGCCAAATACGTTGGGATTATTATCAGAAAAAACAACAACGTCTTGATCATGCACGATCAATATGCCAAGAACTTTTTTTAACGCCTAATGAAGCTTCTTCTCGTGGATTACAAGTAAATCACGATGGAATTCGGCGTTCTGCTTATGATCTGCTTGCTTATCCTCATATGACTATAGAGCGTCTTTCACATCTTTGGCCACAATTACAATCAATAGATTCTAAAACTGTTGAATCTTTAGAAATTGAAGCGCAGTATGCAGTTTATCTAGAAAAGCAAGCACAAGATATTGCTGCTCTTCAGCGAGATGAACGTTTAGAAATTCCTTCTTCTCTTGATATTCAGGCAATTTCAGGTCTTTCAAATGAGTTAAAAACAAAAATTAGAGAAATATCACCACGTTCAATTGCAGATGCTCAAAAAATTGATGGTATGACACCCGCGGCATTATCTCTTATTATTACGTATATTCAACGCCAACGACGTGAAAAGGCTCAATTGGTTTAATGGATATTTCTACAGAACAAAAATATCAAGCACTCTTAAATATTATTCCTTCTGTTTCACGTGAAACGATGGAGAATTTAATACGATTTGAAACTTTGATAATTCAATGGAACAAGCATATTAATTTAATCTCTTCTACAACAATACCAGTTCTCTGGATACGCCATATTTTAGATTCAGCTCAAATATATCCTTTACATAGCAATTTTCTACACTGGTGTGATCTTGGATCAGGCGGCGGATTTCCTGCAATTGTTATTGCTATTTTTCTGAAAGAAAAAAAAGCAGGACATATTGATCTCGTTGAAAGTAATGGTAAAAAGGTAGCTTTTTTACGAATGGTCATTGCTCAACTTAATCTTCCAGCAAAAGTTTACCACTGTAGAATTGAGGATGTGTACAAAAAAATAGAGAAACCAGAAGTTATAACCGCGCGAGGATTGGCTTCACTTGACGCTCTTTTACAACTTATTTTTCCTTTATTCTCAAAAAAAACAATAGCTCTTTTGCAAAAAGGTCGGGATTACTCTACAGAAATAAAAAATGCCTCTGCCAATTGGCAGTTTGATCTGCTAAAACATAAGAGTAAAATTGATGAAAGTTCTATTATTTTAGAAATTTCTCATATTCGATCATGTAGAGGGTAAAGCAAAATGAGCGAAACACGGATTATCGCTATTGCAAACCAAAAGGGTGGGGTCGGAAAAACAACCACAGCGATTAATCTTGCAACAGCTTTAGCAGCCATTGGGGAAAATGTTCTTATTATGGATGTTGATCCACAAGGTAATGCTAGTACAGGATTGGGAATTGATCGTAATAGCCGTCCTTTATCCTCTTATGATGTTTTGGTTTCAGGAATTTCAGTCACAAAAGCAGCTTTAAAAACAGCTGTACCCAATCTTCATATTGTTCCCTCTACTCTTGATCTTTTAGGCGTAGAAATGGAGATTTCTTCATCAAAAGATCGCATTCAACGTTTACGTAAAGCTCTCTATGATGACCCTAAAATGGAAAAAAAATTCAGTTATATTTTAATTGATTGTCCACCGTCACTTAACCTTTTAACACTCAATGCTATGGGAGCTGCGGATTCTGTTTTAGTTCCTATGCAATGTGAATTTTTAGCACTTGAGGGTTTGAGCCAATTGCTTGAAACAGTAAAGCAAGTAAGATCCGTACTTAATCCATCTTTAGAAATTCAAGGTATCGTTCTAACGATGTATGATGGACGTAATAATCTTTCAAATCAAGTTGTTGAAGATGTACGCTCTTTTATGGGAGATAAAGTTTATCGTACTGTTATTCCACGAAATGTGCGGGTATCAGAAGCCCCCTCTTTTGGTAAGCCAGTATTGCTTTATGATCTCAAATGTGCTGGGAGCCAAGCTTATTTGCGTTTGGCATCGGAAGTGATCCAACGTGAAAAACAAGCACGCGCTGCTGCTTAAAAATGTAAAAAACAATTTTTGTAAGAAAATTTGAAGAGCAAAACTATGTATGATGATCAATCAAAAAAAAGACTGGGACGTGGGTTAGCAGCGTTGATTGGGGATATTAACTTAAATAACAATCTCGTACGCACATCGAATGCTGACGAATTGACAGAATCCAATACAGTTTCTCCTGTTTATGAGCGATTTGTGCCTCTTGAATCTATCTCGTGTAATCCACACAATCCGCGGCGTCATTTTACTGATTCAGAACTTGATAATTTAGCACAATCAATTCGTCAGCATGGAGTAGTTCAACCTGTTATTGTAAGGACTTCGCGTGATCATCCTCATCGGTTTGAATTAATTGCTGGTGAACGACGGTGGCGTGCTGCACAACGCGCCAATTTAAGTCAATTACCGGTCATTGTTCGCGATGTAGATGATAAAACGGCTTTGGAATTAGCAATTATTGAAAATGTTCAACGTGCTGATCTCAATCCTATTGAAGAAGCAATGGGATATGAAATTTTGCTGAATGAGCATGGATATACACAAGCAGATTTAGCACAAGTTATAGGAAAAAGTCGAAGTCATGTTGCAAATACACTCCGTTTGTTGAAACTTCCACCAAAGGTACAACAATTTTTAACTGATGGACAACTCTCTGCTGGTCATGCACGCTGTCTTATTACCGTCGATAATCCACAGGATTTGGCCGAAAAAATTATTCGTGAAAGTCTCTCAGTACGACAAGCAGAAATACTTGCATATGAACAAGCAAATCCTAAAGTCAAAAAACGAACTACCGTGCAGAAAGATACAGAAACAAAATCTTTAGAAAAATTACTTGCAGATGTCATTGGAATGAAAGTTGTCATTCGGCATGGTAAAAAAGGTGGTGATTTAAAAATACACTATTCTTCATTAGAACAATTAGATGATATTTGTCGGCGTTTACAAAATTAAGAAACGCTTGCGAAGTTAATCAATTGTTCAAAAGAGCAGGGATTTTATTCATAACTTTTTTGAAATAGTAAGTATTCTATCGTACGTTTTTACCAAATTTCAAATTAGCTGAAACTACAGTGTGTTTTTTCACCAAAAGAAAACCTTTTTTAAGATCTTCAAAAGAAGCGAAAAGCATTGTTAATGTTGTTTGAAGTGCTAGGGAACCGATAACGAAATCTTTAGGTGTGATATTATTTTTCTTAAAATACTCATTAATTTTGGCTTATTAGAAATAGAAACTACTAATCCTTCAATACTGTCGTCATATTCAATTTCGATATCAGATGCTTTTTCAGTATTGGATACTTTTGATTCTGATTTGTTTTATTTTAAAAAGGAAATCTTCTGTTCGGGTGTGATTTGCAATGACATGCGGGAAATCGAATTGATTGTTTTTTTCTTTTTCCTTTGCCATTGTTATTTGAGCATATGTTACGAAAGAAAAAAGGAAAAGAAACGTAAGACAAACTTAAACATGGCTAGAAATTATCCTTTCTTCTTCGGATTTCGGCAAAAACTTCTTCGTCTGTCTCTTTTTCCATCGCAAGTTCTTTTCGCAAAGTACTACTATCCCAGCGGAGAAAAGGATTGGTGGCTTTTTCTTGCTCTAAGGTTACAGGTAAAGTCATAGCGTTTTTTGCGCGCAATAAAAAAACATCCTCTACCCTTTTATGAAGTTTTTGATTATGTGGATCAATTGTTAATGCGAAAAGAGCATTGCTTTTTGTGTATTCATGACCACAATAAAGAAGTGTTTTATCGGGAAGTTGACGAAGCTTTTTTAATGAATTGAGCATTTGTACAGGTGTTCCTTCGAAAAGTCGTCCACAACCGAGTGAAAAAAGTGTATCTCCAGCAAAGAGTAAATTCTCTTCAGGAAAGTAGTAGGATAATGCACCTAAAGTGTGACCCGGTGTTGAAAGAGCCAAAAGCGGGCATGTGCCAAAGAAAAAACTTTCATCAGGTTGAAGTGTTTGGTCAAGATGATTAATATTTTTTTTCTCTGCTTCTGGTCCAATAACGACAGCCTTATAAACTTGTTTTAATTCTTCCAGCGCTTCCACATGGTCGTGGTGATGATGAGTCACAAAAATGGTCTGAAGTGTCCAGTTACGGCGTTTTAAGGCGTTATGAATCGCTTCACTTTCAGGCGCGTCAATTGCGGCTGTGTAGCCGCTTTTTTCATCATGAATGAGTACACCAAAATTATCTTTTCGACAGATAAACTGTTCAATTAACATGTCTTTTCCCCATGAGCAGTGTACAGCGATAAATCTACAAAATAATCTATAGTTAGAGATGTATTATGTTTAAGAATCAGATTTGTCTCCTTCTGTAAAAAGTCCTTGTGAGTGTTTAAGGATAAGAGGCATTTGGGTAAGCATGAAGAGGACTGTTAAGGGCATAACACCAAATACTTTAAAACTCGTCCAAAAATTATCGCTAAAATTACGCCAAATAATTTCATTCAAAAGAGCAAGAAAAACAAAAAAGAATGCCCAACGATAGGTGAGTTTTTGCCAACCTAAGTCATCGAGTTTTAAAGTAGAATCTAAGGCATAACGCAAAAGTGGTTTCTTAAAAAACATTCCACCAAAAAGAATGATGGCAAATAAGCTATTAATAATTGTTGGTTTCATTTTGATGAAAGTATCATTGTGAAGCCAAAGAGTTAAAAATCCAAAGACTAGAACAAATATTCCCGAGATAAGAGGCATTATGGGGATTTTTCGTGCAAGAATCCATGATAAGCTTAGTGCAATAATGATTGCTACCATGAAAATAGCTGTTGCAGGAAAAATAGGTTTATTAAAATTTTTAAAAAATCCAATATTGTTTATCAACCATTCGCCTTTATAATTGGCAAGGAAAAAGATAACTAAAGGTCCCATTTCCAAGAGAAACTTAAGTGTTGGTGAAAGGGGCTTTTTTGGGTTATTATTCATATTTCCCGAATTGGAATTATTGTATGAGCGAAGTTTAAAAGGAGATTGTTTCATGTGTGTTTTCCTGCAATAGTTTCGGCAAATTCAGAAGCAGAAAAAGGTTGAAGATCCTCAATATTCTCTCCTATACCGATAAAATAAACGGGTAATTTGTATTTTGCTGCGATGGCAATAAGAATTCCTCCTCGTGCGCTACCATCGAGCTTTGTCATGACTAAACCATTAACACCGGCAATATCGCGGAAAATATCCACTTGGTTGAGCGCATTTTGCCCAGTGGTTGCATCGAGTGTTTGAAGGATTGTATGGGGTGCTTGAGGCGAATGTTTACCTAAGACACGAATAATTTTTGCCAATTCGTCCATTAATTCAGTTTTATTTTGTAGGCGTCCAGCTGTATCAATGATCAACACGTCACTGTTTGCTTTTTTAGCTTTTTCATAAGCATCAAATGCTAAGCTAGCAGCATCTGCACCGAGTTTTGTGGAAATAACAGGAGATCTTGTGCGTTCACCCCAAATATGTAGTTGTTCAATAGCGGCAGCGCGGAATGTGTCACCAGCCGCTAGCATAACTTTCAGTCCTCCAGCAGTGAGTTTGGCTGCAAGCTTTCCAATTGTTGTCGTTTTTCCAGTACCATTTACACCTACCAGTAAAATAACGTGAGGCTTATGACTAAGATCAAGTTCTAGTGGAACTGCAACAGGTTCCAATACTTTTCTGATTTCGTCAGCTACAATAGTGTGAATGTCATCAGGGGATAAATTTTTCTCATAACGGTTGGAAGCTAAAGTCTCCGTGATGTGTGTAGCTGTTTCTACACCAAGATCCGCTTGAATAAGAATATCTTCCAGCTCTTGTAATGTTTCTTCATCAAGTTTTCCTTTAACAAAAAGGTCACCAATTGATTCACTTAAACGTTGTGAAGAAAGAGCTAATCCTTTTTTTAGGCGTCCAAACCACGCTGTTTTTTTCTGTTCAACAGAGGATATAGGTGGAGACTCTTCAACTTTTTTTTCACGGATTATATCTGTGACAATTACTTTGCGAGAATGTGGTTCAAAAGACGGAATTTTCTCATCGTAGTTTACAGATATGGTATTTTGTTTTTCTGCTTGTTCTTGTTTTTCTCTCTCTAAAGAGGATTGATCGTTTTTTATGGTTTCATTTTTGTATTCATTTTCTTCTCCTATATCGACTTCATAAGGAGTAGAAACTTGTCCTATTTCCTGCTCTTTAGATTTGTTAAAAGAAAATATTTTTTTGATAAAAGATTTTGTCATAAAGGCTCTCCTGCTCAAGCTGCGTTCAATTTTGGGAGGACAGCAATTAATTTATCGCCATCATGATCAACGATAAGGGCTTGAACAATTGTTCCAGCTTTTGCACCTTTGATTTGTACAAGGGTATAATCTTCTGTTCGTCCGATTTCATCTTTTTCAACGAGAATTGTTTGTTGACTATTTTGTAAGGAAACAAGATGTTTTTGGTAAGCCACCTCACCCGCTTCGCGCAATCTTTGTGCACGAATCTTAACTATTTTACGATTTATTTGTGGCATACGTGCGGCTGGTGTTCCTTCTCTTGGGCTAAAAGGAAAGACGTGGAGATGTGTTAAATTACACTCATTGATCAAAGCAAGACTGTTTTGAAACATTTCTTCTGTTTCAGTCGGGAAACCAGCAATTAAATCGGCTCCATAAACCATTGTAGGACGTTTGGCACGCAAATCTTGGCAAAATTGAATTGCATGTTCGCGCAGATGCCGCCGTTTCATTCTTTTTAGAATCATATTATCGCCTGCTTGCAAGGATAAATGCAAATGAGGCATGATTCTCTTTTCATAGGCTAAAAGATTGATAAGTTTTTCATCTGCTTCGATAGAATCAATTGATGACAGTCGCAAACGAGGTAAGTCAGGAACGTGATGCAAAATTGCTGAAGTTAATTTTCCTAGAGTGGCTTTTCCAGGGAGATCATGACCGTAACTTGTAAGATCGACACCTGTAAGAACCACTTCTTGAATGCCATTGCCTGTCAATTGTTTAATTTGTTCAATGACAGCTCCCATTGGGACTGAGCGTGATGGTCCGCGCCCGTAAGGAATAATGCAAAATGTACAGCGATGATCACATCCATTTTGTACTTGTACAAAGGCACGTGTTCGTTCTTCCATTGCACCTACCATATGTGGGGCGATTTTTTGTACTTCCATGATATTATTGATACGCAGCTTTTCGGAATGGTTGATACCAAAATCAGGAAATTGACGATAAGAATGAGCGTGGAGTTTGTCTTCGTTGCCTAAAACGAGATCAACTTCTGTCATAGAAGCAAAATTTTGTGCTTCTGTTTGTGCGGCACACCCTGTCACGATAATGCGAGCATGAGGATTTTCACGTCTCGCTTTGCGGATAGCTTGTTTTGCTTGTCGCACGGCTTCTGCAGTGACAGCACAGGTATTAAAGATGATCGCACCATCTTTTAGTTGATCTAGTCCTGAAGAAGTGCTTTCTTTGCGTATGATTTCCGATTCATAGCTGTTCAGACGACAACCAAATGTTACAATTTCTATTGCCATCAAACGGGATCCTTTTTATAGCTCCCTGTTACAGGGTTTAAAAAACCACTAAATTCATATTTGAATGGGCCAGTCATGATAATATGATCATCTTCTCGATAAAAAATATCCAGTGTTCCCTTTGGTAAATTTACGTCGATATGGCGTTTTGTGAGCCCACGTCGATAGGCAGCTACTGCACTTGCACAAGCAGCACTTCCACATGCTTGTGTTAATCCTACTCCTCGCTCCCATGTGCGTAAATTTAGGCTTTTCTTTGACGTGACGCAAGCAATAGAAATATTGCATCGTTCTGGAAAAAGGGGATTATACTCAAGCTCTGGTCCATATTTTTCCAATGGAATATCTTGAATATCACCCTCAACAAAAAAAATAGCGTGGAGATTGCCAACAGAAACAAGACAAGCATCCTTTAAGGGACCAGCTGTAATTTCTACGTGATTGGTATCAATTATTTCACGTGAAACAGGCATCTCTTTTGTATTGAAATTTGGGCATCCCATATCGACAGAGATGAGATTGTTGGTTTGGCGTTTGCCCTCTATAATTCCAGCCGGTGTTTCTAATCGAAAGGTTTCACCGAAATTATGGTCTGTGAGCCATGCTATGACACAACGCGTACCGTTACCACAGGCTTTAGCCATTGAACCGTCAGCATTCCATATTTTGATGCGGAAATCAGCTTCATTTTTTGTGGTTTTGTGAATAGCCATAATTTGATCGAAATGTGTTTGAGAATCTGCCGATAGAGCAAGAATTGCTTGTTGTGTGAGTGCATGTGTGCTTTCACGCATATCAGCCACAATGATTTGATTTCCAAGACCGTTCATTTTGCTGAATGGCGTTTTCATGAAATTTCTCTATTTATAGTGATTGCCTACAAGAGATATATGTCTGAAAATCTTATAAATTTCCAGTGTTTAATGAATATAAAACTTAGTGCAAAAATTATTATCGTTCGAAATAAGCAATTTTTACCCTATTTTTTTAATTTATTAATTTATCTTTGTAAAATGCCATATAATAAACGTTCATTAATTTCTGAGGAAGCTTCTTTAATTGTCATGGGAAAGAGTATAGATATGTCATTTTCAAAAATTTCGTTTTTCGTTGTAATATCAACTGTAACGCTTTTAGGAGGGTGTTCAACATCGCGGTTTGGTAGTAACGATAGTGGCAACGGATTAGAAGTTTTTTATCCACTTCAACAAATGCCGACAGAAATGATGGCCGATCCATCTTTCTCTCGTTCGTTAGCATCTGAAGCAGCAGATTCTTCGATGTATGAGAAAGGAGATTCCCAGAGTGATGGACGGATGGCTAGTCTCGAATTGCCAAGCAATGCTACTGATTTGTTTCCGGCTAGTATTGCTGGGGTATGGAATCTTTCTATGGGTGGTAAAGTTTGCCGAATTGCAACGCCACAGACAAAATTTGGTCAAGGATACCGCGCTGGCCCTTTACACTGTCCAGGAATCGTTTCTCAGGTAAGTTCATGGGCTGTTAAAGGAAAAAGATTATATTTTTATAATAATTCAGGACGTGTTATCGTTACCCTTTATTCTTCCAATGTTGATCGTTTTGAAGGACGCACACTTGATAATCATCCAGTTGTTTTAAGCCGCTAGATTGTTTTTGGCCATTTATGAAAAAATAAGAGATATGCGCACAATTTTGTGAAGAGAACTTGTATTTTCATCAAGAACGGGTTGAAAAAGGTTATTTGGATGATTTTAGTTTCAACGCGCTATAAGGAGCTGGTATACAAAGGAGAAATCAGTTTTGATCCTGCTCAATTGGCTTTAGCAGAGCGTTTTGATCATTTATTACAAAAAGTTACGGAGCAAAGCGTTTCTCGGTCTTTGATATTTGGATCTCTGTTTAAAAGAAAAAAACAAACCTTTGCTCGTGTTGCAAAACGAGGTAATGAAGATGGTTCTTATCAGGGGATGTATATTTATGGTGAAGTAGGACGAGGCAAAACCATGCTGATGGATTTGTTCTTTTCTTGCTTGCTACAGGAGCATAAAAAACGTGCTCATTTTAATGATTTTATGGCTGATGTGCATGAGCGCATTAATATTTATCGTCGTGCATCAACGCACACAAAAGCCAGACACGATAATCCTATTTTAGCTGTTGCTGAAGATCTTGCACGAGAAGCTAAAGTGCTTTGTTTTGATGAATTTGGTGTAACAGATATTGCTGATGCTATGGTGTTAGGACGTCTTGTCTCTGCCTTATTTGATAAAGGAGTTTTTTTTATTGCGACTTCAAATGTTGCTCCTGATAATCTTTATTATAACGGCTTAAACAGAGAGCTTTTTTTGCCTTTTATTCAAGTTTTGAAAGCACATGTTTGCGTTATCAATCTTGATGCAAAAACAGATTATCGTCTTGAAAAATCAAATCTACAACATGTGTATGTAACGCCGTTAGGAGTGCAAGCAAATGAATGTATGGATCAAGCGTGGGTATTGGTGTTGCAAGGACAGAAGGAAATGTCTGATGAATTTTCTCTAAAAGGGCGTATAGTTTATATTCCACGCACTGGAGCGGGTTGTGCACGTTTTGATTATAAAGATTTGTGTGCAAAACCTTTGGCAGCAGCGGAATATTTAGCATTAGGAGAACGTTATCATACGATTTTTCTCGATAATGTACCGGTGATGGACGATACGTGTCGTAATGAAACAAAGCGGTTTATTTTGCTTATTGATACTCTCTATGAGCGCCACATAAGATTATTTATGTCAGCGGCAGCTCTACTTGAGGATTTATATAAAGGGCGTGCGCAAACTGTGGAAACATTTGAGTTTAAAAGAATACAATCGCGTCTTTTTGAAATGCAAAGTCAGGATTATTTGAAACTTTGGGCAGAACGGTTTCTTTTGAAGAAGTAAAAAGTCAAGTAATTTACCTTTACGTAAACTGTTAAAACAATAACTCTTTGAATTCAAATACAAGGTAATAATTCTGTTGTATTTTTTTTAAATTCATTTTATCGATACATCATAGTAAGTTTTTAATAATCGTTTATGTGGAGAATTTTTGCTTTTATGAGGAGAAGGATTTCATATTCTTTTTTATATCACTATTAAAATAGGGCTAAGGTCAAAAAAATACTCAGTATACTAGCGCTTATATGTGTGCGCTGTGTTTTCTAATATTAGGAATAAAGAAATGGCACGAAAAAAAATAGCTCTCATTGGTTCAGGTATGATTGGTGGCACTTTAGCACACATTATTGGGCTTAAGGAGCTTGGTGATGTTGTTTTATTTGATATTGCGGAAGGTATACCACAAGGTAAAGCTCTTGATATTGCCGAATCGTCTCCTGTTGATGGTTTTGATATCAGTTTAAAGGGAGCTAATGCTTATGAAGCAATTGAAGGTGCTGACGTTGTTATTGTAACAGCAGGAGTAGCACGAAAACCTGGTATGAGTCGTGATGATCTTTTAGGCATTAATCTAAAAGTGATGGAGCAGGTTGGTGCTGGGATTAAAGAATATGCGTCTTCAGCGTTTGTTATTTGTATTACCAACCCCCTTGATGCAATGGTATGGGCATTGCAGAAATTTTCTGGTCTTCCTACACATAAAGTAGTTGGTATGGCTGGTATTCTTGATTCGGCACGGTTTCGCCGTTTCTTGTCTGAGGAATTTAAGGTCTCTGTTAAAGATGTGACAGCTTTTGTTTTAGGAGGGCACGGTGATTCAATGGTGCCTTTGGTGCGTTATTCAACGGTTGGTGGTATTTCTTTGCCTGACCTTGTGAAGATGGGTTGGACAACAAAGGAAAAAATTGATCAAATTATCCAGCGTACCCGTGATGGTGGAGCAGAAATTGTCAGTTTGTTGAAAACAGGCTCTGCTTTTTATGCACCAGCAGCATCTGCTGTTTCTATGGCTGAAGCCTATTTGAAGGACACTAAGCGTGTTGTTCCTGTTGCCGCCTATCTTTCAGGAGAATACGGAGTTAATGATACGTATGTTGGTGTTCCCGTTGTACTTGGCGCAGGTGGTGTTGAGCGAGTCATAGAAATTGATCTCGATAAAGAGGAAAGAAAAGCTTTTGAGCATTCAGTGAATGCTGTGCAAAAGCTTTGTGAAGCTTGTATCGCTACTATGCCTAGTCTCAAATAAATTAAGCAAGACTCTGTTCATTAAAACAGGGTATTCAGAATATTAGGGTTTGAGGTTAATAATAAAGTTATTTGTAAAAGAAAAGGACAAATGCATGAATATCCATGAATATCAGGCCAAACGTCTGCTTCATGAATATGGTGCACCAATTGCAAATGGTGTTGCTGTTTATTCTGTGGAGCAAGCTGAAAAGTGGGCAAAAAAATTGCCTGGGCCACTCTATGTGGTTAAAAGTCAGATACATGCTGGTGGTCGTGGTAAGGGCAAGTTTAAAGAACTTGCTCATGATGCAAAGGGGGGTGTTCGACTTGCAAAATCCGTTGATGAGGTTGTTGCAAATGTCCAAGAAATGCTTGGTAAAACTTTAGTAACCAAACAAACTGGTCCAGAAGGTAAGCAGGTTAATCGTCTTTATATTGAGGATGGTGCTGATATCGAACGGGAGCTTTATCTTTCATTATTGGTTGATCGTACAGTTGGTCGGGTTGCGTTCGTTGTTTCAACGGAAGGGGGAATGGATATTGAAACTGTTGCTGAAGAAACACCAGAAAAGATATTAACTCTACCCATTGATGTTACGCAGGGGGTTATATCTGCCGATTGTGCAAGGCTTTGTGATGCATTGAAATTGCAAGATAGTGCTCGGGAAGATGGTGAAAAGCTTTTTCCAATTCTCTATAAGGTGTTTTGTGAAAAAGATATGAGTCTTCTTGAAATTAATCCACTTATTGTGATGAAGGATGGTCATTTGCGCGTTCTTGATGCAAAAGTTTCTTTTGATAATAATGCTCTGTTCCGTCATCCAGACATTTTGGAATTGCGTGATATCTCAGAAGAAGATCCAAAAGAGATCGAAGCATCGAAGCATGATCTTGCTTATGTTGCTCTTGAGGGCACAATTGGTTGCATGGTCAATGGCGCAGGTCTTGCTATGGCAACAATGGATATCATTAAGCTTTATGGAGCTGAGCCAGCAAATTTCCTCGATGTTGGTGGTGGTGCTTCAAAAGAAAAGGTGACTGCTGCTTTTAAAATTATCACTGCTGATCCAAATGTTAAAGGCATTTTGGTCAATATTTTTGGTGGCATTATGCGTTGTGACGTTATTGCTGAAGGTGTGGTTGCTGCTGTTCGGGAAGTTGGTTTAAAGGTTCCTTTGGTTGTTCGTCTTGAAGGCACGAATGTTGAGCAGGGTAAAGCGATTATCAATGACAGTGGTTTAAACGTTATTTCCGCTGACAATTTAGATGATGCTGCTCAAAAAATTGTTGCAGCCGTAAAGGGAGCTTAAGCAATGTCGATTCTTGTGAATAAGGATACAAAAGTTCTGGTTCAGGGGCTTACAGGAAAAACAGGAACGTTTCATACAGAACAAGCGCTTGCTTATCATGGTACGCAAATGGTTGGGGGCGTTAATCCTAAAAAGGGTGGTGAAACATGGGAGGGCTCAAAAGGTGAAACTCTTCCTATTTTTGCCAGTGTTGCTGAGGCAAAAGAAAAGACAGGTGCGGATGCTTCGGTTATTTATGTTCCTCCTGTGGGAGCTGCAGAAGCTATTATAGAAGCTATTGATGCTGAAATCCGTTTAATTATCTGTATTACGGAAGGCATTCCTGTTATGGATATGATTAGAGTAAAGGCGAGATTAGAAGAATCAAAATCACGTCTCATCGGTCCTAATTGTCCTGGTATTCTTACACCAGATGAATGTAAGATTGGTATTATGCCCGGTTCTATTTTTAGAAAAGGATCTGTCGGGGTTGTCTCACGGTCGGGAACTTTAACTTATGAAGCCGTTTTTCAAACAAGTTCTGAAGGTCTTGGGCAGACAACAGCTATTGGTATTGGTGGTGATCCTGTTAAGGGAACAGAATTTATTGATGTGTTGGAAATGTTTTTAGCGGATGATGAAACCGAGTCTATTGTTATGATCGGTGAGATTGGTGGTTCTGCTGAGGAAGAAGCAGCACAGTTTCTCAGAGATGAAGCAAGAAAAGGTCGTAAAAAGCCGGTGGTTGGTTTTATTGCGGGTCGTACAGCGCCTCCGGGACGCACAATGGGGCATGCTGGTGCTGTTATTTCTGGTGGCAAAGGTGGGGCAGAAGATAAAATTTCTGCAATGGAGTCAGCAGGAATACGGATTTCTCCTTCTCCATCACAGATAGGCAAGACTTTGCTATCAGTTTTGAAAGGCTAAAAAGAATTTCATCTGAATAAAGGTGTATCTTTATTCAGATGAGAATTAAGTATAAAAGTAAGGCTTTTTTGAATTTTCTGACCCTCGTTTGCTTCGTAAGCATTTGTAAGGTCGAAGAGAGATATAAGGAGACGGAATAGATGTTCCGGAGAAGTGTATGGCAAGGCAGGACGAAATAAATGGTCTTTTTGCAAAAACGTCGTTTCTGTATGGTGGAAATGCGGACTATATAGATCAACTTTATGCTGAATATGAAAAAAATCCCACTAATGTAGATTCACAGTGGAGGGCTTTTTTTGAAACACTTCAAGATAATAAGGAAGATGTTCTAAAAAATGCAGAAGGAGCAACTTGGCAACGTGATCATTGGCCATTAAAAGCAAATGGTGAGTTAGTTTCTGCTCTCGATGGTGATTGGTCTATTCTTGAAAAGCGTATTGGCGATAAATTAAAGGAAAAAGCAGCAATTGGTGCTGCGCAAAAAGGAAAAGCCTCTAGCGAACAAGATATTATTCAAGCAACGCGTGATTCTGTTCATGCGCTCATGATGATTCGTGCTTTTCGCGCACGTGGGCATCTTCGTGCACGGCTTGATCCTCTCCAGTTGGCGGAAGAAATTGAGGATTACAAGGAACTTTCTCCAGAAGCTTACGGTTTTACTCCTGCTGATTATGAGCGTCCAATTTTTATTGATCATGTTTTAGGGTTAGAATACGCAATTATTCCACAAATGCTTGAGATCCTCAATCGTACCTATTGTTCAACGATTGGTGTGGAATATATGCATATTTCTGATCCTGCTCAAAAAGCATGGCTTCAAGAACGTATTGAAGGACCAGATAAGCGTATTGCTTTTACACAGAAAGGCAAGAAAGCTATACTTAACAAGCTTATTGAGGCGGAAGGGTTTGAGCAGTTTTTAGATACAAAATATAAAGGAACAAAGCGTTTTGGACTTGACGGTGGTGAATCTCTGATTCCTGCTCTTGAACAGATTATTAAATGCGGTAGTGCTTTGGGGGTGCAGGAAGTTGTTTTAGGAATGGCACACCGTGGTCGTTTAAATGTTCTTTCACAAGTTCTTGCGAAACCACATCGGGCTATTTTTCATGAATTTAAAGGAGGGTCTTACAAACCCGATGATGTAGAGGGTTCTGGTGATGTAAAATATCATTTAGGAACTTCGGCTGATCTTGAATTTGATGGTAAAAAAATTCATTTATCGCTTGTGGCCAATCCATCTCACCTTGAAATTGTTGATCCGGTTGTTATAGGAAAGGCGCGTGCTAAACAAAATCAACTTGTAGGTCCTACATACACTGACGCACTCTCCTTAAGTGAGCGCTCAAGGATTTTGCCATTGCTTATTCATGGTGATGCTGCTTTTGCAGGGCAAGGTGTTATCCAAGAAACTTTTGGTCTTTCAGGTCTTAAAGGTTACAACGTTGCTGGTTCCCTGCACGTCATTATTAATAATCAAATTGGATTTACAACTGATCCACGCTTTTCACGTTCTTCGCCTTATCCATCAGATGTAGCAAAAATGATTGATGCACCAATTTTCCATGTGAATGGTGATGATCCTGAAGCTGTTGTCTTTGTTGCAAAAATAGCGACGGAGTTTCGTCAAATTTTCCATAAGCCCGTGGTGATTGATATGTTCTGTTACCGCCGTTATGGACATAATGAAGGTGATGAGCCTTCTTTTACACAGCCACTTATGTATAAGGCTATCCGTAATCATAAAACAACTCTTCAACTTTATGGTGATCAGTTGATCGCGGAAGGGGTGATTGCTGCTGAAGAAATTGAACAGCAAAAAAATCTATGGCGTGATAAACTTGAAGTTGAGTTGGAAGCGAGTGCTTCTTATAAGCCTAACAAGGCTGATTGGCTTGATGGGAGTTGGACAGGACTGAAAGCTTCCAATAATGCTGAGGAGCAGTATAATGGAACGACGGGTGTTGAGTTAAAAATCTTAAAAGAAATTGGTCAGAAACTTGTTGAGATTCCAGCAGACTTTCATGTGCATAAAACTATACAGCGTTTTTTGAACAACCGCGCTAAAATTTTTGAAAGTGGTGAAGGTGTTGATTGGGCAACAGCTGAAGCTTTAGCTTTTGGTTCTCTCTGTTTAGAAGGAGCACCAGTTCGTCTTTCCGGTGAGGATGTTGAACGTGGAACTTTTTCACAACGTCATTCAGTTCTTTACGATCAGGAAAATGAAGCACGTTATATCCCTTTGAATAATTTACAAAAGGGGCAGGCATTTTATGAGGTTGTCAATTCTATGCTCTCTGAAGAGGCCGTTCTTGGTTTTGAATATGGGTATTCTCTTGCTGAACCACGAGGATTGACGCTTTGGGAAGCGCAATTTGGTGATTTCTCTAATGGAGCACAGGTCATTTTTGATCAGTTTATTTCTTCTGCAGAGCGTAAGTGGCTTCGTATGTCTGGCCTTGTGTGTTTGTTGCCTCATGGTTTTGAGGGGCAAGGGCCAGAGCATTCTTCAGCACGTTTAGAACGTTTTCTTCAGCTTTGTGCAGAAGATAATATGCAGGTTGCTAATTGTACGACTCCTGCAAACTATTTTCATATTTTACGTCGGCAAATTAAGCGTGATTTCCGTAAGCCGTTGATTTTGATGACACCAAAATCTCTTTTGCGCCATAAACGAGCGGTTTCTTTTCTCAATGAAATGGGACCAGAAACAAGTTTCCATCGTTTATTACTTGATGATGCAGAATGTCTCAAAACCTCTGTTATTAAATTACAGAAAGACAGTAAAATTCGCCGTGTTGTTCTTTGTACCGGTAAGGTTTATTATGACCTTTATGAAGAGCGTGAAAAAAGGGGCATTGATGATATTTATTTGATTCGCGTTGAACAGCTTTATCCTTTCCCAGCCAAAGCTTTGGTGGATGTATTATCGCGCTTTTTGCAGGCAGAAGTTATTTGGTGCCAAGAAGAACCAAAGAACATGGGGGCGTGGTCATTTATTGAGCCTTATTTAGAATGGGTTTTGACGCATATTAATGCGCGATATTCACGTGCACGTTATGCAGGGCGTTCTGCAAGTGCATCGCCGGCTACGGGATTGATGGTACAACATGCTGAACAGCTTGCCGCGTTTCTTAAAGACGCGTTAGGTTCTTAATTTATTACTACTCTTATGTATGGAAAAATATTATGACTACTGAAATCCGTGTTCCTACTTTGGGCGAATCGGTTACCGAGGCAACAATTGGTAAATGGTTTAAAAAACTTGGCGAAGCCGTTGTTATGGATGAACCCTTGGTTGAATTAGAAACTGATAAGGTAACAGTTGAGGTTCCTTCGCCTGTTTCGGGGAAATTATCTGAAATCATTGCAAAGGAAGGCGATACTGTTGAAGTGAATGCGCTTTTAGGGGCAATTGAAGCTGGGGTAGCTGGTGTTTCTCAATCTTCTTCTCCTTCTGCTACACCTGTTGCGGAGGTTCTCTCTGGGGTGGAGCCGTCTTTTTCAAATGATACAATGCCTCCTGCTTCTTCAGCAGCAAAATTGATGGCTGAAAATAATATCACCAAAAGTGATGTTTCAGGTTCTGGAAAACGTGGACAAGTTCTCAAAGAAGATGTTCTTAATGTGTTGGCACAAGGAACAAAAGCATTTAGCTCTGCGGTTTCTACAGCTAGCTCTGAATCCAGATCTTCGATCGCTCCAGTTCAAGAAGCGCTGGAAGAGCGGGTTCGTATGACAAAACTGCGTCAAACAATTGCGCGTCGTCTTAAAGATGCACAGAATACAGCGGCAATGTTAACCACATTTAATGAAGTTGATATGTCTGCAGTAATGGATTTGCGTAAGCGTTATAAAGATCTTTTTGAAAAGAAACATGGTGTTAAGCTTGGCTTTATGGGATTTTTTACCAAGGCTGTTTGCCATGCATTAAAAGAGCTTCCTGCTGTTAATGCAGAAATTGATGGAACAGATATTATTTACAAAAATTATGTCAATGCGGGAATTGCTGTTGGAACGGATAAGGGGCTTGTCGTTCCGGTGGTTCGTGATGCGGATCAGATGTCACTTGCAGAGATTGAAAAAGAGATCGGTCGTTTGGGGCGTCTTGCTCGTGATGGAAAATTAGCAGTTTCTGATATGCAAGGCGGAACTTTCACCATTACCAATGGAGGGGTTTATGGGTCGTTAATGTCGACGCCAATTTTAAACGCACCACAATCTGGTATTTTGGGAATGCATGCGATTAAAGAACGAGCAATGGTTGTTGAGGGACAAGTTGTGATTCGCCCCATGATGTATTTGGCACTTTCTTATGATCATCGTATTGTAGATGGGCAGGAAGCAGTAACTTTCCTTGTGCGTATTAAGGAAAGTTTAGAAGATCCGGAACGCCTTGTTCTTGATTTGTAAAAGTACAGTTTTCAGGATGAAAGGAAAAACGGATGTCTTATGATGTGGTCGTGATTGGAGCGGGACCAGGTGGTTATGTCGCAGCAATAAAGGCAGCGCAACTGGGGCTTAAAACAGCAATTGTTGAAAAGCGTACGACATTAGGAGGTACATGTCTCAATGTTGGCTGTATTCCTTCTAAAGCGTTGTTGCATGCGTCAGAAGTGTTTGCTGAAACGCAGCATGGTTTTGAAACTCTTGGTATTTTTATTGCAAAATCGAAGCTTAATCTTGAACAGATGATGGCACATAAAAAAGCTGTTGTAACAGCCAATACGAGTGGCGTCTCTTTTTTGATGAAAAAAAATAAAGTTGATACTTTTTTGGGTACAGCTAAAATTTTAGGTGCAGATCAAATTGAAGTTGTTGCTAAAGATGGTAACAAACAAACGATTGAAACAAAGAATATTATTATAGCTACCGGTTCAGTGAGCTCAGGCATTCCAGGGGTGAATGTTGAAATTGATGAAAAGATCGTTGTATCTTCTACGGGAGCTCTTTCTCTTGAAAAAGTCCCAACGCGTATGATTGTTATTGGAGCAGGTGTTATTGGTTCAGAACTTGGTTCGGTTTGGAGTCGTTTAGGGGCTAAAGTTACCGTTATTGAATATCTTAATAAAGTTTTAGGATCAATGGATGGAGAGGTTTCACGACAATTTCAAAAATTAATGGAAAAACAGGGTATTGAGTATAAGACTGGTGCAAAAGTAACGGCTATTGCGCAATCTGGTGTAACCGCTCAAGTAACCTTTGAAGTTGTCAAAGGTGGTGAAGCTGAAACTTTAGAAGCTGATGTTGTGCTCATTGCTACTGGACGTTCTCCGTATACAGAAGGTCTTGGTTTGGGAGAGGCGGGTGTTCAGTTGGATGAACGCGGCTTTATTGCTATTGATGCGCATTGGCAGACCAGTATTCCAGGAATTTATGCGATTGGTGATGTCGTTAAAGGACCAATGTTAGCGCATAAAGCTGAGGAAGAAGGTGTTGCTGTTGCAGAAATTTTGGCAGGTCAAAAGGGACATGTTAATTTTGATGTCATTCCTAGTGTTGTTTATACACAGCCAGAGATTGCCAGTGTAGGAAAAACAGAAGAAGAACTTAAAGCTGCCGGTATTGAGTATAATGTTGGCAAATTTCCCTTTATGGCTAATGGTCGTGCACGTGCGATGCAAAAGAGTGATGGGTTTGTTAAAATCCTTGCTGATAAAAAGACAGATCGGGTTTTGGGTGGGCATATTCTTGGGTTTGGTGCTGGTGAAATGATCCATGAAATTACAATTTTAATGGAATTTGGTGGTTCATCAGAAGATCTTGGGCGTTGTTGTCATGCGCATCCTACTTTATCGGAAGCAGTGCGGGAAGCAGCTTTAGCGACATTTGCTAAACCGCTTCATATCTAATGAGCCCCACGACGCTTTTGAAGAAGCAGAGGGAGAGTTTTTTATTTTTTCGGCTTAATGGATTGCGTATTAAAAAAACCGCCCTTTTTAATGGCGGTTTTTCTGTATTCATTATTGGTATGTAAAGTCTTAAAATTGTAATTTTGTTTCTTCTTGTTGTTCTCGTATCCAAGTGGAAAGCCCCATATGATCGAGATGTTTGAGAAAGGGATGTGGTGGTAACTCTTCTACATTGACCATGGTTTTAATATCCCATTCGTCGGTGGCAATAAGAAGAGCGGCGGCTGCGGCTGGTACACCAGCTGTGTAAGAAATGCCTTGGGCACCAGTTTCGTTAAAAGCTTGTTTGTGATCGGCTATATTATAGATGAAAATCTCTCTTGATTTTCCATCTTTTTCACCTTTAATAAGATCTCCAATACAGGTTTTTCCTGTGTAATTCGGTGCTAAAGAGGCGGGATCAGGTAAGACAGCTTTCACGACTTTTAAGGGGACGACTTCTTGACCTTCCGCTGTTTTAATAGGTTGTTCGGATAAAAGTCCAAGATTTTTTAGAACTGTAAAAACAGTGATATAACGTTCACTAAATCCCATCCAGAAACGGACATTTTCCACATCGAGATTTTGGGATAATGAATGAATCTCATCATGTCCAGTCATGTAAGCTTTTTGCTTTCCAACAATGGGAAGATTCCATTCATGGCTGACTTCAAACATTTTATTGGAAACCCATTTTTTATTTTGCCATGACCATACTTGCCCTGTAAATTCTCGAAAATTAATTTCTGGATCAAAATTTGTGGCAAACCAACGTCCATGATCTCCAGCATTAATATCAATAATATCGATATCTGTGATTTTATCAAAATAACATTTATGCGCTAGCGCTGCATAAGCATTCACAACGCCTGGATCGAAGCCGGCTCCTAAAATAGCAGTTATACCAGCTTTTTCACATTCTTGACGACGGGGCCATTCATAATTGCCATACCAAGGAGGTGTTTCACAAATTTTAAGGGGATCTTCGTGAATTGCGGTATCAATATAGGCGCATTTGGTTTCGATGCAAGCTGAAAGAACTGACATATTAAGAAAGGCTGATCCAACATTGATGACAATTTCGCATTTGATTTTTTTTATGAGTTTTACAGTTTCTTCTATATTCATTGCATTGAGCATGTGGCCCATAAGAATGCCTTGTTCTTTCAGTGCGTTTTTTTCTTTAATAGAAGTAATGATGGCTTCACATTTTTTGAACGTTCGTGAAGCGATATGTATATCGCCGAGAATATCGTTGTTTTGGGCACATTTATGCGCAACTACTTGTGCAACGCCTCCAGCACCAATAATGAGAACATTTTTCTTCATTTTGGGTTTTTCTCCTTAATTAATATTGTCACATGATGGTTTTGTTATATGGTATTCGGTTACGAAAGGCTCTTTTGGTAATCACTATAGCTGAATTGGCGTTGAATTGTTAGCGTTCCATCAAATTCTTTGATGACAATTGCGGGCATTGCAACGCCATTGAACCAGTTTTTCTTGACCATTGTATAACCTGCAGCGTCTTGAAAAGACAATCTATCACCTATTTTAAGAGGTTCAGGGAACCGAAATGTTCCAAAAATATCACCAGCGAGACAGGATTTTCCGCATACCATAATTTCGTGAGGTCCTTGATTAGGTTCTAATTTTGCATTTTCGCGGTAAATGAGGAGATCAAGCATATGGGCTTCAATTGAGCTATCAACGATAGCGAGATTCTTTTCATTATATAATGTATCAAGAACACTTACTTCTAATGTGGTGCTTTTGGTAATAGCAGCTTCTCCTGGTTCCAAAAAAAGAGTGACACCATGGGTTTTGGAAAAACGTTTTAAGCGTTCTGCGAAAACTTCCAACGGATAATTTTCAGCTGTAAAATGAATTCCACCACCTAGGCTTATCCAGTCAACCGCAGTGAAGAGTTCTGCAAATTTTTCTTCCATGTGACTCAACATTTGGTTGAAAAGATTAAAATCAGTATTTTCACAGTTGTTGTGGATCATCAAGCCATTGATGAGAGGTAAGACCTCTTTAATAGCGCTTTGATTTGTTTCGCCCAAACGACTAAAAGGACGAGAGGGATTGGCAAGATCAAAATTTGATGCGCTGATGCCTGGATTTAACCTTAAGCCTCGTTGAATGTTTTTTGTGGCGTTGGCAAAACGTTGAAGTTGTCGGATTGAATTAAAGATGATTTTATCTGCGTAGCTACAGGCTTCATCAATTTCATCATCTGCCCAGGCGACCGAATAGGCATGGGTTTCTTTGCCAAATTTTTCTCTTCCTAAATGCAATTCATAAAGAGAGGATGATGTGGTTCCATCCATAAACTCAGACATTAAATCAAAAACACTCCATGTGGCAAAACATTTCAAAGCAAGCAAAATTTTTGCTCCGGACATTTTGCGTAAACGAGTGATAATTTCCATATTTTTTATGAGCTTAGATTTATCTATAAGATAATAGGGAGTTTTAATCATTGTTTATCCATTCTCTTTTGAAGGGATCTTATTGCTAGGATTAACGTTTAGTACAAAGAGTAACAGAATATCTCAAGAAAAAGCAGTTTAAAAAAAAGAATCTGTTTTTGTCTAGCAATAGAGAGGTTTTCTGTCACTGAGTTTTGTTTTTGTTGTTTTGAGACTTGCGTTATGTGTATGACAAAAAAATTATATTGTGTTTTAGCTTTTGTATTTGTTGGAAGTCTTTTCATTGTAACAACCAATATTGTTGATTTATTGCAAAATAAAAGTAATGCTAAAGTCAAAGTGGTGCCTCAAACTTTTATTCAAGAAAGTTCGGTGCCTTTAATTTTTACAGGGCGTAGAGAACTTAATGGTTTTAAGGGGTACCATAATTATCGACGTGGTTATGTTAAATATAGAGATAATTGGTGGTATCCTGAAGCAGCCTTTGTTACGGTACCACAGCTAAACACAAAATGGCCGCCATTAAAGGTTACATCAGATGCGAAAAGGATGTTTTTAATCTCTTTTTTAGAGAAAAAAGAGCTAGGGTGGCTTAAACAACATATCGAATCTTGTCGTACGCGTTATCGTTCTTACAATAAAGATGATAATAGCTATCAGCCTTTTCATGGTCCTCGTAAGCAGTGTCTTTCGCGCTTTTTTAAAGGATAAAAATTATTAAATGTAAAAAAAATAGTTATAAGTATCTTGCCGTGTTCGTTACTGCTCTTAAAATAAAGGGGGGAATTACGCTGTGTTGTTTTTTTCGTGCGGCGGCAGTTTTTTAAATTTTAAATGCTTTTAAGTTTTATTAAATCTTATTATCATTAAGTGTGGGATGGGGGATAATGTAAATTTTATTTTGTCGATGACAAAATGTTAAGGGCAGGATGGAGCTTAAAGAATGACAACACGGGAAGCAATGTTGATATTGCTCGTTTTGCTTCCCTTTTGTGGAAGTGCTGTTATTGGATTTTTTCGTTCGACAGCAAAAAATAATGAAGCGTGGTTTGCGGGAGCCATTGCGCTTTTCAGTTTTCTTTTTACAATAATGCTTTATTCTGCAGTTCGCGGAAATCGTGTAGTGCGTTTAGATATTTCTTGGCTTCCAGAATCGGGAAGTGATTTGATTCTCCGTATGGATGGTCTATCGTGGCTTTTTTGCTTGCTCATTACAGGAATTGGACTGCTTGTTGTTGTTTATGCGCGTTATTATATGGATTCAGCAGATTCTGTACCGCGGTTTTTTTCTTTTTTTCTGGCCTTTATGGGGTCGATGACAGGAATAGTCTTATCAGGAAATCTTATCTTTTTGGTTGTTTTTTGGGAACTTACTAGTATTTTTTCCTTTTTGTTGATCGGGTATTGGTATCATAACGCGAGTGCACGTGAAGGTGCTCGTATGGCTTTAACGATTACAGGCTTTGGTGGTTTTGCCCTTTTTATTGGAGTTTTACTGATTGGCAATATCGTTGGCAGTTTTGATTTGGATAAGGTATTGCAGTCGGGCGATATGATCCGATCAAGCCCTCTTTATAATCCTGTTCTTATTTGTATTTTACTGGGAGGGTTAACAAAAAGTGCGCAGTTTCCGTTCCATTTTTGGTTGCCTAATGCGATGGCTGCTCCAACGCCTGTATCGTCTTATTTGCATTCGGCAACAATGGTGAAAGCAGGATTGTTTTTGCTTGTTCGGTTATGGCCGGTGCTTTCTGGGACAGAATCTTGGTTTTGGCTGGTTGGCTTTTCAGGTCTCTCAACACTTTTGCTTGGTGCCTATTTTTCCATGTTTCAGCAAGATTTAAAAGGGTTGCTTGCTTACTCAACGATTAGCCATCTTGGATTGATTACCACGCTTTTAAGTCTTGCTAGCCCACTTGCATGTGTTGCGGCGATTTTTCATATGGCCAATCATGCTACTTTTAAAGCTTCTTTATTTATGGCCGCTGGCATTATTGATCATGAGACGGGAACACGTGATATGCGTAAGCTGACAGGTCTTTATCGCTCTATGCCTATTACTGCAACTCTTGCTTTAGTCGCGAGTGCAGCGATGGCGGGGGTTCCTTTATTGAATGGTTTTTTATCGAAAGAGATGTTTTTTGCTGAAGCGGTTGAAACGCATATGGAGTCATGGCTTGATTGGATTGCACCTTATGTAGCAACACTGGCTAGTCTGTTTAGTGTGACCTACTCTATACGTTTTATTCATGGTGTCTTTTTAGGACCAAAACCTATTAGTTTACCGAAAACTCCTCATGAACCACCGCGTTTTATGCGTTTACCTATGGAACTTTTGGTGTTTATTTGTTTGGCAGTTGGTATTTTTCCTAATTTAACGATAGGGACTATTTTGGATAATGCTGTTGTTTCTGTTTTAGGGCCGATAACAATTCCTTATAGTTTGGCTGTTTGGCATGGTTTTAATACTCCATTAATGATGAGTTTGGTGGCTTTATCAGGAGGGGGATTGCTCTATGCTGTTGGGCATCGTTATTTTTTATCCTGTGATGATGGGCCTCCTTTTTTTCGTCACTTGAAAGGACATCGTATTTTTGAACGCATTCTCGTAATTATTTCTTGGAAATGGGCACGTGCAGTGGAATCTATTTTGTCAACACGTCGCTTGCAAATACAGTTACACTGGATTTTTGGTGTTTGTTTTACATTTGTTGGTCTTTTGCTTTGGTGTGATGGTTTCATTCCTGTAGGTTCGTTACCACTTTTTCCGCTTGATATTCCTTTTCTTGCTCTTTGGGTGGTTGGCGGATTGTGTGCGCTTTTAGTTGCTTGGCAAGCAAAGTTTCACCGCCTTGCATCACTCATGCTCTTAAGTGGCGCTGGCTTAATGACTTGTGCAACCTTTTTATGGCTTTCTGCACCAGATTTAGCAATAACGCAATTGGTAGTTGAAGTTGTGACGGCTGTCTTATTGTTGCTTGGTTTGCGGTGGTTGCCTAAGCGTTTGCATAATCCTGTTCCAACGCCTGTTCGTTTTTTTGTGCGTTTGCGTCGTGCACGTGATTTTGTCATAGCTATTGTGGGAGGTGTCGGGGTAGCGTGGCTTTCCTTTACGATGATGACACGTCCTCAAAGTACGAAAGTTTCCGATTTTTTTCTTACCAATGCTTATTCGGGTGCTGGTGGTCGCAATGTTGTGAATGTGTTGTTGGTGGACTTCCGTGGTTTTGATACTATGGGAGAAATTGTCGTTTTAGGTGTTGTCTCACTCACTGTTTTTGCTCTTTTAAGACGGTTTCGTCCTGCTCCTGAAAGTATTGATGCGCCTTTTCAACAACGTATTCAGAAAGCTTTTGATATGGCACAGCCTGATCGGAATGTGGGGGATACAGTGTTGAATTATCTCATTGTTCCTGCTGTTATAATGGGTTGGCTTTTTGCAATTATTATCGCTTTTTCGGTTTATTTATTTATACGGGGGCATGATCTTCCAGGAGGTGGATTTGTCGGTGGTGTGACTCTAGCGATAGGTTTTATTTTGCAATATCTTGCACGTGATATTCGTTGGGTAGAAAATCATTTGAGAGTTTTGCCCTTGCGTTGGATGGGATTTGGTTTATTGTTGTCAGTTACAACGGGAGTTGGGGCTTGGTTCGTTGGGTATCCTTTTTTAACCTCTTTTTTTCAGTATATACATCTTCCGTTGATTGGGAATGTTCCTATGGCATCTGCTTTTTTGTTTGATTTTGGCGTGTTTTCTCTTGTGTTGGGAGCAACTGTTCTCATTTTAATTGCACTTGCACATCAGTCAGTTCGTAGTTACCGAATCGGTAAGAAACCTATTCTGGAGGAGAAGGAAAATTAATGGAAATTGTTCTTTCTTTGGGTATTGGTGTGCTTGTTGGATCAGGCATTTGGCTTGTGCTACGCCCACGAACTTTTCAAGTTATTCTTGGTTTGTCTTTGATGTCCTATGGTGTCAATCTTTTTATATTTTCAATGAGTAGACCGCGTAGCAATGCTGCACCGATTGTTGATCCTTCTATGGTGATCAATCCAGAAAATTATGTCGACCCTCTTCCACAAGCTTTGGTTTTAACAGCAATTGTGATTGGTTTTGCAACGACAGCTTTATTTTTGGTTATACTTCTGGTTTCACGAGGATTAACAGGTTCAGATCACGTTGATGGACGTGAGGTGCAGTGATGGAAGCTTGCGTGCAGCATCTTCTCATTTTGCCTATTCTTTTACCTTTAAGCACTGGAGCACTCCTCCTTTTTTATGATGAACGCCGTTCAAAACTTAAATCATTTATAAGTCTTTTTTCTGCGGGGTTATTGGTCATTATCGCTGTTTTATTGATCATGCGTGCTCTTGAAGTTGCTCCGGCTTCCCACGTTTATCGACTTGGTAATTGGCCTTCTCCTTTTGGAATTGTTTTGGTTCTTGATCGCTTAAATGCTATGATGCTTTTACTTTCCAGCTTGTTGATGATGAGCGCGTTAGTTTTTGCTCAGGCTCATTGGTATAAAGCAGGTCCTCATTTTCAGTCATTGATGCAATTTTTTATGGTTGGAATAAACGGTGCTTTTTTGACAGGTGATTTGTTCAATTTATTTGTGTTTTTTGAAGTTATGTTAACGGCTTCTTATGGGCTTGCATTGCATGGTTCTGGTCAGTTTCGTGTGCGTGCGGGGTTGCATTATGTTGTGGTTAATCTTGTTGCTTCATTGTTTTTTTTAATTGGTGCGGCTCTCATTTATGGAGTCGTTGGCACCCTTAATATGGCTGATTTGGCTGTAAAAATAAGGCATATAGCTGCGGAAGATATTGTTTTATTCGAAATAGGTGCTGTATTTTTGGGTATTACTTTTTTACTAAAAGCGGGCATGTGGCCACTTAATTTTTGGTTGATGCCGACTTACAGCGCAGCGGTAGCGCCTGTTGGGGCTTCTTTTGCGCTTTTGAGCAAGGTGGGTATTTACGTTATTTTACGTTTGACGTTGTTATGGTTTGGTCCTGAAAGTGGATATTTTAACCATTTCGGTTATACGATTTTATTTTATGGTGGGCTTGCCACTATGGCTTTTGGTTTTGTTGGGGTGTTGGCTAGCCAAGTTTTGGTACGTTTGGCATCCTATAGCGTTCTTGTCTCTTCTGGTACATTATTGGCAGCGATTGGGATCGGTAATACAGCGCTGACAGCAGGTGCGCTCTTTTACATTGTTTCTTCAACTTTAGCATTTGGTGCTTTTTTTCTTCTGGTGGAGTTGGTTGAACGTTGCCAAGATGTCGCTGCTAATGTTTTGACTGTCACAATGGAAGTGTATGGTGATGATGAAGAGGAAGAAGATGATGAAGTTGGTACTTATTTACCGGTAACTTTAGCAATTCTGGGGGCTTGTTTTAGTATTTGTGCTATTTTGATTATTGGTTTACCACCTTTTTCTGGTTTTGTCGCTAAATTTATGATGTTCACGGCAATTTTAGACCATACTAAGGGAGATTTGTCTGCTTCTTTACCAGTTTACTATGATTGGTTCTTTGTGATTTTTGTTACCCTCTCTGGTTTTGCGGCTTTGATTGCTTTGACACGAACGGGTATTCGAACTTTTTGGGTTTCTCTTGAGGGAAGGATTCCGCGTGTGCAGGTCATAGAATTCGCACCAATTGCTATTCTTCTTGCTTTGTGTTTCCTTATAACAATTGCAGCTGGTCCTGTTAGTCATTATATGTCTGAAACAGCAAAGACTTTGTATGATCCCCAAAATTATATTGGGAGCGTTTTAGGTGATTTTTCTCTTGAAAAGAAGGAGATGAATCAATGAGCTATTTTTGTCCTTTCCCTTTTTTCAGTGGTATTATTGTTTTTATGTGGTTGACCTTAAACGGTTTTAGTTTAGGCCAATTTTTTTTAGGTATTATAATTGCTTTGTTTAGTGGTTGGGTTATGCGGTTTCTTGAACCGGAAAAGATTACGATTAAAAACTGGGGTGCAGTTTTTCGTCTCGTTTTTCGTGTGTTTATCGATTCTATACTTTCAAATATTTCGGTGGCTTACTTTGTTTTAACAAAAAAGTCTAAAAAACAGCAGTCGGGTTTTATTGTCGTGCCTCTTTTGCTCGAGAGTCGTACCGCTTTGGCGGTTTTAGCATGCATCTTTTCTGTCACTCCAGGAACCGTTTGGATTGCCTATAATAGAAAAAATGGTGAGCTTTTGCTTCATGTTTTGAATTTTAAAAATGAATATAACTACCAACAGTTTATCAAACAACGGTATGAGCAATTGCTTTTGGAGATTTTCTCATGAGTATGATGATCCTTTATTGGGGGATTTTGCTTTCGCAGTTTTTTTTAGGTTTGGCGATGATTCCAGCGCTATTTCGGTTGATTTGTGGTCCACGAGCGCAAGATCGGATTGTGGGGTTGGATGCTCTTTATATAACCACAATTCTTTTGTTTCTTACATTTGATATTCGTTCAGGAACAACCATTTATTTTGTAGCAGCTCTCATTATTGGACTTTTAGGCCCTGTATCAAGCATTGCTTTGGCAAAATTTTTAATGCGGGGAGAGATTATTGAATGAACGATGATGTATCGCTTGTGGTTGCTATTGCCATCACAGTTTTTTTTATATTGGGATCTGGTCTCACACTGATTGGAGCGATAGGATTGGTGCGTCTTTCCAGTTTTTATAAGCGCTTGCATATGCTTTCACTGAGTACAAGTTGGGGGGCGGGTAGTATTCTTATTTCCTCGTTTCTTTATTCAATATTTGTGGACCATCACTTTGTTTTTCATGAAATATTATTGATGTTTTTTTTACTTGTGACAATACCTGTAGCTTCCATGTTGGTATCGCAAGCGGGGGCTTACCGAGACCATTCAGAAAATGAACAAGAAAAACCGCTGGCTCTTTTGTCGCGTCAGATGGAAGAACAGATATCCATATTAGAAGGAACATCATGCGATAAGAACCAGCGTGATTTCTAGTATGTAGGAACTTTCTTTATTCTGTGCCTTTTTCTTCTACACAGTTGAGGGGCATTTCCTCCTTTGGATCGTTAATGAGGTCATAAAATGTCGCCTCATCTTTTTTTGTCCACCAAATATATTGAGCTCCCACATATTTTGCTCCAGAAGCGGCAATGACATTGGAAGCGATGATGCGCTTTCCGTTCCATTTGAGATCAACTAACGCAATCTCACCGGCATTGTAGTAGGTTGCTTCAGCACGCTCTTTTTTTGTTTCGGTATTACCAGTATTACATTGATAGACTATGGTTTCTTTTGTTGGTTCTGGATCGTCTGGCACCTCAATGACCAAAGAACCAGCAAAAGCACTGATTGAACTAAACAGAGATAAGCTTAAAACGCCTAAAAATTGTAAATTAAAAAATTTTTTTTTCATAATGTTTACCTAGTTATTTAGAATAATAGCATTGTTTCATCCTTACAGTGGATGAGTTTTTTTCCTTCTGGGTCGTGAACACGGTTATGAAGCGTGACTTCGTTGTTCATTTCCCACCAAATATATTGTGCCCCTTCATATTTTTTCCCTGTATCGGCAATGACATTTGCAGCAATAACGCGATCACCTTTCCATTTAAAATCAACCAATGAAATATTATCGGCATTGAGATAAGTTGCTTCAACACGCTCTTTACTTTTTCCAATATCACATTGATAGGCAATGGTTCGTGTTGTTGGCTCTGGATTGTCTGGTACTTCTAAAGTTAAAGTAGCAGCCAAGGTACTGCCTGAGCTAAAGAGTGATAGACTTGAAGCGGTCAAAAATCCTAAAATATGCAGAGTTTTTCTCATAATGCTTCCCTATATTAAGCAGAAGAATAATTTAACTTATGTGATGGTGTCTACGGCAGGATTCGAACCTGCGACCCCAGGATTCATACCACTTCGGTTTTCACCGCCAGCTTTACAGACTGTGTGTGGTCTGGACTGTCTCTTCACCTTAAAGCTTATGCTCTTTAGGCGCTGCCCGTTCAGTCTCTACACCTTCCTCTCTTTTGAAGAGAGGCTTGGCTCGGGATTGGCATGGGGAAGTTCCCATAAAGCTTTCCCCGAATTTGAGCAGATCCACTTTGAGGATTTCTCCTTAAAGCGCCCAATTTCTTCAGGAATCCTGTGCTCTATCCTACTGAGCTACGCAGACATCATCATGTTTATTCCTTTAATAGAAGTATAAAAACGAATCAATTATATTCAATATGAATTAACGAATTTTCGCTAATTTTTGTTCCAGAAAAGTTAGAACTGCCTCTGAGGAGACATTTTTTGCAATAAATGATTGGCCAAGTCCGCGTGTTAAGATGAAGGTCAAATTGTTTTTTGAGACTTTTTTATCTTGGGAGATGAGAGTCATCAGCGTTTCAGCATCTGGTAGCTTACCTGGAATATCCTGTAGTTGTGTAGGCAATCCCACTGCTTTAAGGTGTGTTTCGATGCGGTGTGTGAGTGTGGGGTTTATTAAATTCAGTTGAGCGGAGAATTGGTAAGCTAGAGTCATCCCAATTGCTACAGCTTCGCCGTGGATTAAACGGTTTGAGTCGTAAGCTGTTGCTGTTTCAAGCATATGTCCAAATGTATGACCAAGGTTTAAGAGTGCGCGTTCTCCTGTTTCGTATTCATCGCGTGCTACAATGTGAGCTTTAAATTGGCACGAGCGGACGATGGCTTCTGTTCGCATAGGGCCATTAGAAAAAATTTTTTGCCCGTTTTTTTCAAGCCATTCAAAGAAATCAGGCTGGTTAATGAGTCCATATTTAACCATTTCAGCGTAACCAGCACGAAATTGGCGCAATGGGAGTGTATCAAGGATACGAGTATCAGCGATAACACAACGTGGTTGATAAAAAGTACCAATAAGATTTTTACCATATCGGCTATTGATTCCAGTTTTTCCACCAACAGAAGAATCAATTTGTGCAAGCAACGTTGTGGGTATCTGAATGAAGTTCATGCCGCGGCGTATGATGCTTGCGGCAAACCCTCCTAAGTCACCAATGACACCGCCACCAAAAGCAATAACGCTGTCACCTCTTTCTAAACGTGCAGCAAGAATTTTATCAATAACAGTTTGCAGAGTTGAAAATGATTTTGATTGTTCTCCTGCTTCTACAATAATAGGAACAGCATGAATTTTATTTTTTGTTAACTCTGCCTGTAATGTATCCAAATGAAGGGATGCAACATTTGTATCTGTAACAACTGCCAAACGAGTCTGATAAGAATCTGTTTGGTGAAGAGAACGTTTAATCTGCAAAGCAGTTTGAGCAATGAGATTTGGGCCAATAATTATATCGTAACAGCGCTTGTCTAGTTTAACAGTAACGGTTTTGGCTTGCATGTTTGTTATTCCTATCGTTATCCTCTGTAGAGAGGTAGTGCTGCACAGATCGTATGACATTTTTTGCTACGGTATGACGACTTTCTTTGTGACTGTTAATTGTTAAATTTGCTTTTGCATAGATAGGATAACGCTGTTTCATGAGTTTTTTCATGGTTTCTTTAGGGTTTTCTGTTTGAAGAAGTGGTCGGGTTGGACGCCGTGAAACACGTTTCATGAGGATATCAAGATCAACTTTGAGCCAGATAGATATTCCATTTTGATGAATAGCTTTTCGGATGTTTTGGTTTATGTAGGCACCGCCACCCGTTGCTAAAACAAGAGGTTTTTTTTTAATGAGATTTAGAATAACACGCTGTTCAAGAGCACGAAATTCCGGTTCACCATAAGTTTCAAAGAGTTCAGTAATGGTCATTTGGGCAGCTTTTTCGATTTCCTGATCAGAATCGTAAAAGGGTAAATTGAGTATGGTAGCAACGCGTTTTCCGATCACTGATTTGCCTGCGCCCATAAGACCTACAAGTACAAGTGCTCGTGTATCAAGAGTTGATAAGAGCTGCTTCTTTATCTGTGTTGTCAAGATATATTTAGGTTGATTACTTTTCATAGCTTATTTCGGCATTTATCTGCTTTAAAGTCAATTCCTGTTAATCTTTGTAAGGTATGATAAGAGGTAGAGTATTTTGTAAATAGTTTATTATCTTATGCCAACATTGACCAGATTTTTGATGATTCTTTTCATTTCGCTTGCTATCCTTTTTAGTATAATGGTTGCCCTTACAGTTTGGGTTGAACCGGTAACTGTGGATACTTATATCAACGTCCCCTTGGATTCATTAGATCTTTTTTCAAAAGTGAATGAATGAAATGAAAAGTGATGCTGTGATAGATCATTTTCTTGAGATGATGAGTGCGGAGCGAGGGGCTTCTCCTCATACGCTTGCGGCTTATCAGCATGATTTGCAGTGGGCACAAGACGAATTGTCTACGTATTCTGTTTCACTTTTTTCAGCACAAAAAGAGGATTTAATTGCTCTTTTATCGCTTATGCATACTCTTGGTTTTGCAGCATCTTCACAAGCACGCCGTTTATCGACTTTGCGTCAATTTTATCAATTCCTTTATGCGGAAGGATTGAGAGCAGATGATCCTTCTCATGATATTGACGTGCCTCGTCAGGGGCGTTCTTTGCCTAAAATTGTCAGTGAAGATGGGGTAACAAAATTGCTTGATTTGGCGCAGTTGGAAGTGAATCAAGCAGATTATGGGTCTAAGGATTATCTTCGCGCATTACGTCTTCAGGTATTGATTGAAATGCTTTATGCAACAGGGCTCCGTATTAGTGAATTGGTGAGTCTTCCAGTGCAGGCTGTTCGAGGTAAGGAGGCTTATATTTTTGTTTGCGGTAAAGGTAAAAAGGAGCGAATGGTGCTGTTATCAAAAAAAGCATGTCAAGTTCTTTCACAATGGTTAGTATTGCGTGATCAAGGAAAGGATACGGCAAGTCTTTACCTTTTTCCTGCGCATTCAGAAACAGGGTATATTGCTCGTCAAGTTGTTGCACGGGAGTTAAAAAGGCTTGCCAGAAGGGCAGGAATAAAAGATGACAGCTTGTCTCCCCATGTGTTGCGCCATGCTTTTGCTAGCCATCTTTTGCAGAATGGTGCTGATTTGCGTGCAGTTCAACATTTATTAGGTCACTCTGACATTGCTACCACCCAGATTTATACACATGTTTTGGAAGCAGGACTTTATCATTTAGTCAATGAGCATCACCCACTTGCTGATGAGCAGAAGGCTGGGTAAAGAAAAGGTGATGTTTTTGAAAAATACTTTATAAAGCGAATTATAAGTGTATAAGTGACACCAAATAAGTTAGGTACAATGTATAATTATCTTGATTTTGAAAAACCAGTTGCTGATCTTGATGGGAAAATTCTTGAATTAAAACAGATTTCTCAAGAAGAAGGCAGTCTTGATATGAGCGACGAGATTGCGCGTCTTGAAATGCGTTCCCAGACGGCATTGCGTGATATTTACAAAAAATTATCGCCATGGCAAAAAACACAAGTGGCTCGTCACCCTGATCGCCCGCATTTTATGGACTATTCTGCACGTTTGCTGAGTGATGTTACACCTTTGGCAGGAGATCGCAAGTTTGCTGAAGATGAGGCTATTCAAGCGGGTTTCGCCCGCTTTAAAGGTGAAGCTGTTGCGTACATAGGTCAAGAGAAAGGTCACGATACACAAACTCGTTTGCGTTATAATTTTGGTTCTGCACGTCCAGAAGGGTATCGCAAAGCTGTACGTATTATGGAAATGGCGGACCGTTTTGGTTTGCCATTACTCACTTTTGTGGATACAGCAGGGGCTTATCCTGGTGTGAGCGCTGAAGAGCGCGGCCAAGCAGAAGCAATTGCTCAATCAATAGCGGCAACTTTGCGCTTAAAGGTTCCTGTTGTTTCGGTTGTTATTGGAGAAGGCGGTTCAGGGGGGGCGATAGCAATTGCTGCGGCCAACAAAGTGTATATGCTAGAACATGCGATTTATTCTGTCATTTCTCCTGAAGGGGCGGCTTCTATTTTATGGCGTGATCCTACTCGTGCGAAAGATGCTGCAATGAATATGCGTATTACTGCCCAAGATTTGTATCAGTTAAAGATTATTGATGGCATTATTCCTGAGCCTTTGGGAGGTGCGCATCGAGGAAAAGAGACTGTGATTGATGAGACGGGTGATGTTATTTCAGAGGCTTTAAAGGCTATGGCTGGCAAAGGTGGGGAAGCTCTTAAACAAGACCGTTGGGAAAAATATCTTCAAATTGGCAGATCTCTAGCATAAATGATTTTTGTGAGGGGATAAATTGGAGTTTTATTTGATGACATTCGACAGATACATCACAATGTGTGTTTTGTTTGCAATGGGAATATTGACGGCATGTGGGGTAAGATTGCCAGCTTCTATCCGTGCTAAAGTTGAGCAACCGCTACCGCAAGAAATTCAAAATAGAATGGTTTTGTATAATATTGATCCCCATGCGCCGATTATGATGCGGTTTTTTAAGGAAGAAAATATTGCCGAAGTTTGGAAACAGTCCCGTTCAGGACCTTTTGTACTCATGGCGCGCTATGGCATTTGCAAATGGTCCGGTCAGCTTGGACCTAAATATAAGGAAGGGGACTTTCAGACTCCAGAAGGTTTTTACACTGTTAGTGCAAACCAAATGAATCCTTATTCGAAATATTATCTTTCTTTTAATATAGGATTTCCTAACCTTTATGATCAAATCCATGGACGAACAGGAAGCAATCTTATGGTGCATGGTTCTTGCTTTTCTGCTGGTTGTTATTCCATGAGTGATAAGAATATGGCACAGATTTATGCTTTTGCACGTGATGCTTTTAGAGGAGGACAGAGGGAATTTCAGTTGCAGGCTTTTCCTTTTCGCATGACTGATGCCAATATGACGCGTCATAAGGATGATCCTCATTATCAATTTTGGGTTATGCTTAAAGAAGGTTATGATTTCTTTGAGGAGAATCGTAAACCTCCAAAGATTGACGTTTATGAAAAACGTTATGTTTTTAATCATAATGCTGATCAAATTTCAGCTGCTTTAGCGCAGTGAGTGCCAATTTTATCGTAAAATGGGTTCCCTTTGACTGCTTTGTTCTTTTATCTGTATGTCGAGTATTGCCTTTCAATATGGGTGATATAAGGCACATTTATGCATATTGAAAATGCAATGTCATTTCTGACTGATTTTAGTTTTTGGCATTAACTAAGTGGAAAAGTGTGTCGTTGAATGGAATATTTAGAGCAGAGTTTGTTTGGTAGCTTATGAAATGAATCACATAAATGATAGGCAGTTAGTATCTATTTAAGATAAATTAGTCTGATTAGAGATCGATAGGGATTAAGAATCTTCGTCCTTTAGAGTGGGGGAAAGGAAAAAATGATATGTTAGCGTTTGTGGTGAGATGTTATAGAGAATATTCTAAAATTCACAGTGTAATCTATTAAAGATTTTTGTTCAAAAGAAGGAAAGAAGTTAAAATTTCATTCCTGGAATAATCAGAGGATTATCCAATATGGAGGTTTTGTCTGCGGTATCTATTGCTGGTTTGTTTAAAAAAGCATTAAGGAGTTTTTGTATCGCTTCTTTCTCAACACCATCGGCAATGATGACAAAACGCGTTTGTGTGATTCCTTTTGGCCATGCTGGAAGTCTTATTGGTGGGTGGAAGAATGTCTGTATACCGTGTAATACAAGTGGGCGCTGTGGGTCGTCGCGTAATGCAATAATTGCTTTAATACGTAATAATTTTGCACCATAAAGATTGTTTAGGAGATCTAAAAAAGTTTCGATAGTGGCATAATCTATAGGTTCTTCACAGTCTAATGAGAAGGCGCGAATGGTCAAATGGTGAGCATGATCGTGAAGAGCTGGCGTGAGCCATTGTTTCAGTTGTGTATTCTCTCCTTTTTCATCCCATAATGTTTTATTTATTAATATACTTGGGCAGCAATGATCAGAATGCACATCGATGATTTGTGCTGTAGGGTTAATCATTTTGAGTGTGTTAATGAGCGTATTTAAAAGCACTTTTGAGGCAGTAAGGTCTGTTTTTGTGAGGACAATTTTGTCAGCAAGTACTAATTGTTTGCGTATTTCAGGGTAATGTTCGAGTATGGAAAGTGTGCTTAATGTATCAAATGTTGCAAGAATAGCATCGATAGACACTGCTTGAATTAAGGTAGGATGGCTTAGAAGAGATTGTACAATAGGGACTGGATCAGCTATCCCTGTTGTTTCAATGATAATGCGATTGAGTTGTTTGATATTTTCTCTATGAACGCGATCAATCAAATCTGTCAGTGTATCAATGAGATCACTGCGCAGATCGCAGCATAAGCAACCATTGGCGAGTTCAATAATTCCTTCTGTCGTCTTTTCAACCAGAAAATGGTCTACACTTATTTCACCAAATTCATTGATTATAACAGCACTTTCAGCCAAGAGAGGGTCGCGTAGCATGCGGTTGAGTAAAGTTGTTTTGCCAGAGCCTAAGAAACCAGTAATAAGAGTAAGAGGAATGCGTTTTTTTTTCATATTCATTATTCGCTGTGGCTTGCGGCTTTTGTTATAGGGTGGTTTGCTTGTTTTTTATACGAAGTATGGAATTTTTTTAGCGGCTTTGCTTTTGCTTTACGCGTTGGTGGTGCAGAAATGAGGCGCACTGGTAAAGGAAGAGAGGGAGTAGGTGAAGCAGCAATTAAAGGTGAGGTGAGGATAATATTTCCTTGATCATCATAAGAATTGGCGTGCATTTTTACGGCTTCAGGTGTACAGGTTTGTTGTTTCATGTTGGTCGCTTGTGCTCTTTTCGTTCCATAGGGTTTTAGTGTTACCAATGTTGTTTGCAGCGATCCTTGGCGCAAAAAACCTGTTTCAAGCAGTTGTGCGGCTTTTTCTTCTCTTTCACTCACATTGTTAGATCCTAAAATGACGGCAATAATTGTGCGTTTATTGCGGGTTGCTGAGGCAACAAGATTGAAGCCAGAGGCACAGATAAAGCCTGTTTTCATGCCATCTATTCCGTTAAAACGACCAATGAGGTTGTTTGAATTGGGTTGGATTTTTCGTCTGTCACCAAAATCAATGGCTGGTATAGAAAAATAATGGGCATATTGGGGAAATTCTCGACGAATTTGAACCGCTAAAAGAGCAACATCGCGTGCTGTGGAATAATTGTATGGGTTTGGTAATCCACTTGCATTAGAAAAATGCGTTCCAAACATTCCTAAGTGTTGAGCTTCACTATTCATTCGTTGCACAAAAGCTTCTTCTGAACCTGCAACCGCTTCACTCATGGCAATAGCCAAGTCATTGGTGGAGTTAACCAGAGTAATGCTTAAGGCTGTATCAAGTGTGAGAACAGAACCAGCTTTGTAACCTGAACGGTGTGCGGGAGCTTTCGCCGCATATTCGCTGATGGTGATGTGTTTGTTGGACGAAATTCCCCCTGTGCTCATGGTGCGAAAAATGACATAAGCAGTCATTAATTTTGTTAAGGAGGCAGGATACCAGCGTTCAAAGGCTTGATTGTGCTCTAAGATGCGGCCAGTTGCAACGTCAACAGAGATAAAGGGTTGAGCTAGAGCAAGGGTACTTGTCAAACTCAAAAAGAAAGATAAAAACAGACGATGAACAAGTTGTTGCATTAAGTCCAATACCTTCTTATCATTGATTTAAAATTACTTTAATGTAGTACATAAAATTTTTGAGTCCATGGTTATAGAGAACAGATAGTTAATACTCTGTGAGTTTTTTTCAGGGGTAAAACCAACGCTTATCTTTATTTTCCTCCTTGAATTCGGTTTTGCTCATTGCAAAATTCTTTGGAGTAATATCGTTTCATTAACGAAGGCTGTACAATATTTCACATTCTCTAATGGTATCATGCTTGTAGAAGCGTTCATTATGCTGTTTATTTACGGACTTGCTTTAAAAAAGCATTTCACTTTGCCTTCTACTTTAGTTACTGTTCATGAAGAGTGTAACATAAAGCGTTTTGGGTATCACCATCTCTATGCTTATGAAGGTGTACATTGGTGTTATATACTCTCAATGTTATAATTTTTTTTATATTTGAGAGCGTTTATAAAAGGTATATTCACCTCTTTTTCAATTTTTCTATACACCGCTCTCTCTTATAACGGATAACCAAACTTTTTGATGATTCGTTACAAGAGAGAAAATAAGATATCCTGTATTTGGTACTTTTAAATCAATATGAAAGGTAATAAATTATTGTTTATAAATCAATATGTTGATTCCTGATGATTCAGTTTTTGAAGTTTTTTCACAGCGCAGGGTGGCATAGGGGGAGGGCTAGGATCTTGGGCTGCTAATAAGAGCAATTCATCACAGGCTTTTTCTGTTTTTTGGACGAGTTGGTCTAGAAAATCGCGTTTGCTTAAACCAGCTTCTATGGGAGGGAGAATGCGAACACGGATTGTTCCGGGATAGCGGCGGAAATTGCCTCGTGGCCAATATAAACCAGCATTGTGCGCAATGGGAACAACTTGAAGTCCCAATTCATTGTATAGAGCAATAATCCCTGATTTATAATCTGGTTCCTGTCCTGGCTGTCGGCGTGTTCCTTCGGGAAAGATCAAAATTTGGCGCCCTTGTTTTGCTTTTTCTTTTGCTTTTTGTATGATGGTTTTTAAAGCTTTAATGGGTGTTGTTCGGTTTATGGGAATAATTTGTGTTTTTGCCATGTACCAGCCAAAAAATGGAATCCACGTCAGTTCACGCTTTAGGATGAGAGCGGGATCATCAAAATAGGGGACAAGGCTGAAAGTTTCCCACGCAGATTGATGTTTGGGAGCGATAATATAGGCTCCCTTAGGGAGATTTTCTAAACCTTCAATTTCATAGTTTGTACCCGCAATATATTTTTGCAAAAAAAGTGTGACACGCGCCCATGTTTTAGGCACAATCCACGCTTTTTTGCGTGGCATGAGAAAATAGATGGGAGCGTAAAGAATCATTTGTATAAAAGTTGTTGTATAAAAAGCGAACGTAAAAAGAAGAGAACGAAGGATAAGCACTATATTTTCCATTTTATATCTGCAAAGAGATTGTATATAAGGTACTTTACACGAGAAAACATCTTTCTTTATGTTTTTTCAAAAGTCTATTTTTAGCTATTTTCTGTTATTTAAAAACATGAGGAAAAAAGACTAATGAGCTTGCAGGGGAGCCAAAACACTTTTTTTATTCCACGGATTTTATCTATTGCAGGGACTGATCCTTCTGGTGGCGCTGGAATGCAAGCGGATTTGAAAGTTTTTTCAGCCATGAAAACTTATGGTATGAGTGTGGTTACAGCTGTTGTTGCACAAAATACACAAGGTGTACGTGCTTTTCAGGCGTTGGATGCTTCTTTTGTCGCTGATCAAATTGATTCTGTTTTTGAGGATATCCATGTTGATGCTGTTAAAATTGGTATGGTGGCCAATGCTCAGATTGCACAGATTATAGCAGAGCGTCTTGCTTATCACAAAGCGCGCTTTATTGTTTTTGATCCCGTTATGGTTGCGAAAAGTGGCGATGTTCTTTTAAAGCCTGATACAATTGAAATTATGCGTGATGTTCTTGTGCCGATGTCAACACTTATTACACCTAATTTGTCTGAGGCTGCCATGTTGTTGGGATGTGAAGTGCAATGGTCATTAAATGCTATGTACAAATATGCTCCACAGCTTCTGGCTTTAGGTTGTAATGCAGTTTTGTTGAAGGGAGGACATTTGACCACTCTTGCTTGCAAGGGTACAGCAAATTACGATTGTTCTAGTCCAGACCTTTATTGTGATCGTGAGGGGATTGTGACGCTTGAAGCTTCACGTATCATAACTACCAATGATCACGGTACGGGTTGTACTATTTCAGCTGCAATTGCAGCTTTATTGCCTACACAGCCTTTGGTTTGCGCAGTTAAACAAGCAAAAGACTATTTGCATGGGGCTTTATCTGCTTCAAGCGTTTTGCAAGTAGGGAAAGGTCGGGGACCGCTTCACCATTTTTATGAACTATGGGATAAAAGATAAAGGAGAACCTTATTGAATATTGCTATTATTTTGGGGTCTATACGTCAACCCTCGTTAACAAGAACTTTAGCTGACTGCTTGGCTGATTGTTTGTTGACGCGTGGTGCATCTCTCCATTGGGTTGATTTACGTGAACAGCCTTTGCCGATTACTGACCCAGATTATCATAACCATGTAGAGTCTAATCCAAGTGCTGCCGTTCGTCAGTTTGTTAAAACAATTGCGGCAGCTGATGGTGTTATTCTCGCTAGTCCTCTTTATCAAGGGTCTTATTCGGGTGTTTTAAAAAATGCTCTTGATAGTTTGGCCTATGATGCTTTTTTAAAGAAACCAGTTGGGCTTATCTCTCATGGTAGTACAGCTAAAAAATGCGCACAGCCGTGTGAGCATTTATTGCCGGTTGTGCGCACGCTTTACGGTTATCCGCTACAATGTCAAGTAGCTTCATCCAAAGAGGATTTTACATCGGATGATGAAGGTCGTACATGGAAAGTCATAAGTGAAGAGGTACGGGCACGTTGTGAGCGGCTTGCTAATGAAATGTGCGCATTTTTAAAACAAAAGGGTGGGGGGATATGATAAGACATGGTGAACAATATCGTTATTTAGTAGTAGGTGGTAGGGGAATGCTTGCTCTCTTGTGTCAATCGTTAGAACTGCAAGAAGTGATTATTGTAGCGCGCTTTCTTTTTCATTAAGTCTAGCTTGAAGCATTGCAAAAAAACTATGTGTGTACCATTGGATTATTTATTATTGTGTAGCTTCGCTGGCACAATTTTTAGAAGTTATGATGCAATGGCATGGGCTAAAATATTGCCTATCGTGGGTTCATTTGCTTGCTCACGCATTTTCCTGTGCGTTGATTGAGGTGGTTAGCTCTTTTGGCTAAACAACCGTGTATTCTTCATGTTTTTGGTTCCAGTGTTAATGATTGAATGATTGTTGATTGCGCACACAAAAATAAGGTTGATTTAATACCAGTTAAATTAATAAGGAAAATAATGCCAAATGGTTGGCGGTGGCTTACCCATCAGAAGAAGAGCCTATAGGTAGTGAACGCAATGAACAGTTATGTGAATGAATAAAAATTGTGATTATTTGAGATGGCGAATTGGGTGAGTTTTTTTGTATATTCTTTTGAAATGTCAATACTTGTTATGAACAGGGCAATTTATTGATTACTTTAATCGTACTAGAAGCTTCAAATAAGGGAAAACAAAACAGCGAAAAATAGAAATTGTGGAAACAGATCATCAAAGGGTTAACTTGACCCTTTGATCAGTCGTGATGCACTTTTAGTCTACAAGGTGTAAGTTTACCACTTTACTCTTATGATGAGGAATAGGTGCAAGTTGCACCTATTCCTCAAGGAGCGATGGTGCAAACATTGCACAGTTACATACTGAAGAGAAATTCGGTCAAATTGACCGAATTGCTCGAACGTTTTTTCTCTTTCAACAATGTGCATTAGATAAGAAAAGACTATCAGTCAATTTACCCTAAAAGAGGTCATCCCATCTTATCATGCTGCTTCTCAAATAATGCGATTCCCGCTAAAGAACTCATCACCACAAATTGCGATTTTTAGGATGAAGAAAAAGATGTATTAAAGGGTCTTTAAATGATCTTTGAAAGCTCTTTGAAGACCTTTTGAAAAAAATAAATTGCTGCAAAATCTAGTGGCAAAATATACAAAACCCGCCGTCACGCTACACTAGTGGTAATGTAGTTTGACAGTAGGTTTTATACTAAGTGGGAAGAGGTGGGATTAGGTAGG